>JAYNJH010000001.1:0-247 GCA_038109885.1 Candidatus Margulisiibacteriota bacterium
GCAATGAATCAATCTCAATATGAGTCATTCAAAATAAGTTCAAAAGAATATGCTTCATCGATTCATATTGATGTAGCTGATTGCGAGTTAATTTTTCATCCAAAAGGAACGGCATCTAAGGCGGGTACCTGTAAGGGAGAAAACATTACCTTTACATTGCGGCCAGCGGAAGGGGGGATTGGCTATCCTTGGTAAACAATTAAACGCAGGGTTGATGATAGAAGTATTAATTTTATTATTACTATTT
>JAYNJH010000001.1:257-16078 GCA_038109885.1 Candidatus Margulisiibacteriota bacterium
CATCAGATACGTATCATTAAAAACGAAAAACGTATTCAAGATAATCATTCGGAAATGATCTTATCTTTAAATCAGATTTATGATGATTTAAGTAAAATGAGTGCCGATAAAATCTCGGAATTAACACTATGCAAAAAAGGCCAATTTATTTATGTTTGCACAAAGACGTTTTAAGGGGGAGCTATTGTTGGAAGTTTTAATAACATTGACCATTCTTTCGTTATTAATGCCAGGGATTTTAGATTTTTTGACATTTCAATATCAACAACTAAGAGTGTTTGATGAGACTCAGCGGCGTCAGATTGAAAAAATCGATGCTTACCAACAAATTCAGACCGATATTGCGATTTCAAATAGTCTTGATGAACAGGATTGTTGCCTAAAATCTAACTCACATTATATTTGTTATGATATTAAACAGGACCAAATAAGGAGACGAAAAAAGAAACACTCATCATCACGCTTTTATACGGTTTATATTGGTAAGTTAAAGCAATGGGAAACGCTTAAGTGTAAAATGAAGAGCCCATTAGTTATATTTGAGTTTAAACAATTAGATTCCCCACCAATCTCATGGACCTATTTGTTGGGCAGTAATAAATGAAGGCAAGTATTTTAATCATTATCATACCTTTGATTGGCCTAATCGTTCATATTGGTAATTTAGCGATTTCACAGTTTTATTTATCAAAGTTATCACATGAATTTAAGCAAATTAATCAAAAATATGTATTAAACACAAGTAAGGATGCCTTAGTTTATCCATTTGTAAACGAAATTTATTACACAGATTCCTGTAACGCTAGCGAGCATCCGAGCATGTTAATATTAAAAAATGCTGAAACTAAGGTGTGGATATATCGTTGTTTTGATGAGGCAAACAATAGAGTTCGATTAGCTATTGGAACTAAAACTTTTTAATTCATGATTAATAATACTCGCCAATGCATTTGGGGTTTCAAAGGGTAATAAATGAGTCGTATTTGGGATGGTTATAAATTCATTAGCATATAATTTGATGCGTTTTCGACATCCCTTTAAAAAAGTATTTGAAGTTTCACCACCAACGACAATTAAGCGAGATGTCAACTGATTTAAGTTGGCCCAAATGAAAGGATCCAAGCTGCACATGGCGCGATAAATCGCAATCTCCCAGTCTTTTGGAAAACGCAATTTGTAGCCTGAAGCATCTTTCATAACAGATGCTTCAATAAAGGTCATCAAAGATTCATCTGAAAAATTTTGAAAAGAAGGGTTATAGCGCCACCGACGAAAAATTGAGTCGATCGATTCAAAAGTATTTCGACGCCGTTTTGTAAGTTGAATCATTGGGTGAACATGATTCTCAAGTCCAAAGAATTGAATAAATCGATATATTCGACGGATAAACGGTGAAAAAAGGGCGGGTTCTACGATAATAATCGTTTTCCATTGGCCCGGATGTTTTAATGCATGATATAGCAATAAAGTCGCTCCTAGAGAGTGCCCCATACCAATAGTAGATTCATATAAATTATGTTTAAAATGGTTATAAAAGTAATCCCAAGCAAAGGGTGAGGGGATCAAGGGCGATGGATGATTAAGCGGTGGATAATTAATGGCTTTTGCATCACACAAAAGAGAATCTAAGGTAGGCTTGTATGCATCGTGGTGGATTCCGTTTGCTGGAAATAAAGTGAGGGATTTCATTAGCTTATATTGAAATAATAATATAATAATAATAGAATTAAAATCGATAAAAATAAAATTTAAGATCGGAAAAACGTAATGGATTCAAAAGATTATAATATTTTAAAAGAATTATTAAATAACGGTAGAGAAACCAATTTAGAAATATCTAAAAGGATAAAGCTTGCACCTTCAGCAACGTTAGGCCGTATCAAATCTTTAGAGGATGATGGGTATATTGAAGGATATTCTGCACGAATTAACCACAATAAGGTTGGGATTAAGTTAATTTGCTATACGCATGTACGTGTTGAATCTAATAACTATATCGATGAAGTTGCAAATGAGTTATGCTTAATTGATGAAGTGTTGGAAGTTTATGAAGTGATGGGCGGCGCCTCATACTTTGTTAAATTGGCGGCAGAAAATAATGAAGATACCCAACAGATTATCCAAAAAATTGGAAATATTAAAAAAGTAAATCATATTGAAAGCTTTTTAGTTTTAAGACAGCTTAAAAACGAGTCTGGGCGGGTGCCAAAGTCGATCATTGATAAACCCGACCGTAAACCAAGAAAAAATTACGACTAATTTGAACCTGAGAATGGTTTCAATTAAAATAAAGCTATGAGTTTATTAAGAAAGGATTTTTTATTTGGCTTGCTGGTCATTTTTCCATTGGCAGCAATATTATGGATCATTGATTTTTCTTTGCGCCTTTTAACGGGACCCGTGTCACAATTATTTGGGATTGACTTATCCGGTTGGGGTGGGGTAATTATCAGTGTTTTGATCATTTGGTTTATTGGAAAGTCTGTTCGCATCATCATTAATCGTTCCATTTTTTCAAAAATCGAAGCATTAATTGTTCGAGTTCCAATTATTAACATTCTTTATCAGTCTTTACGTCAAATAGCGAGTGTTGTAATTAATAAAAAGCAACGATTTCTTGCGACGGTCTACATTGAGTATCCATCCAAAGGGATTTGGTCCCTTGGGTTTCTGACGAATGATCAAATTGAAGATATGAAGACTAGATCCGGAACAACATTAATACCAAACCCAGTGGCTGTCTTTATTCCCTCAACGCCAAACCCAACAAATGGGATTTTTGTTTTTGTAGATGAATCGCAAGTCTATTTTAGTAATATGTCGGTTGAAGATGGCATTAAGTGTTTGATGTCAGCGGGCATGATTACTCCAAAAGGGAAATTATGAGTATTTTAGTCACCGGTGCCGCTGGATTTATTGGTGCCAATTTTATTCATCAAATAATTAATCAAGTGGATGAACAAATCATTGCGCTAGATGCCTTAACTTATGCGGGAAATAGAGAAAATATAATCGGTCTAGAGTCTAGAAAAATGATTTTTGAGCATAAAAACATTTGCAATAAATCTGATTTGGAATTTGTTTTTTCAAAGTATAAAATTTCAAAAGTGGTTCATTTTGCAGCCGAATCGCATGTTGATCGCAGTATCATGAGTTCAGATCCTTTTGTGCAAACAAATGTTGTAGGCACCCAGTTATTATTAGATGTGTCTAAACATGCCTCAATCGAACGTTTTGTACACGTATCTACAGATGAGGTTTATGGAAGTTTAGGATTAAATGATCCAGCATTTACCGAATCACATCAAATTCAACCGAATAGCCCATATTCAGCGTCAAAGGCGAGTTCAGATTTGCTGGTCAGATCCTATTATGAAACATTTGGATTTCCAGCCATGATTACTCGTTGTTCGAATAATTATGGGCCATACCAGTTTCCTGAAAAATTAATTCCTTTGATGATTCATCATGCAAATTCAGGAAAATCATTGCCTGTCTATGGTAATGGTAAGAATGTTCGCGATTGGATATATGTAACTGATCATTGCGATGCTGTTTTATCTGTTTTAAACCATGGCACTGCTGGGGAGGTTTATAATATTGGTGGAGAAAGTGAACTTAACAATCTAACCATCGTCAAAAAAATAATAGAAGCCTTTGGTATTAGTGAAAGTCGGATTGAGTTTGTTAAAGATCGCCCAGGCCATGATTTTCGCTATGCAATGAACATTAATAAAATAAAAACTGAATTAAATTGGCAGCCTAAGATTAGTTTTGAAGCCGGCCTTGAAAAAACAATAAAATGGTATAAAAGTAATCAATCTTGGCTAGATCGAGTTGTTAGTGGTGAGTACAAAACCTACATAAAGGAGCAATATCAATGAAAGGTGTCATTTTAGCTGGAGGAACTGGCTCTCGACTATTCCCATTAACCAAAGTAACAAATAAACATTTATTACCTGTCGGAAATCAGCCCATGATTTTTTACCCAGTAAATAAACTAATTCAAGCTGGCATCAAAGATATTTTAATTGTGACCGGAGTTGAGCATATGGGTGATGTTGTACAATTGTTGGGATCAGGGAAGGATTTTAACTGCAAATTTACCTATAGAGTACAAGATGAGGCTGGTGGCATTGCGCAGGCATTATTATTGGCTGAGGATTTCGCAAATAATGGACCCCTGACGGTTATTCTAGGTGATAATATTTTTCAAACGTCAATAGCTGAAATGGTTGCAAACTATACGTCTGGTGCCAAGTTATTATTAAAGGAAGTAAAAGACCCCATGCGTTTTGGGGTTGCCACTGTATCTGGGAATAAAATTACATCAATCGTAGAAAAACCGTCCGATCCTAAAAGCAATTATGCCGTTACAGGAATTTACATTTATGATGCAAATGTTTTTGATATCATTCGAACATGTAGGCCATCAGCTCGGGGAGAGTTAGAAATTTCAGATGTTAATGCTGCTTATTTAAAAGAAGACCAAGTATCATATAGTATTCTCAATGGATGGTGGTCAGATGCCGGAACCTTAACGTCATTGGCAAAGGCCACTGAACTTGTAACGAAGCACCCCATTCATGAGTAGATATTCGTTTCAGCATAGTATTAAATCAAGAGCAGGAACCAATGACGATTTATTAATTCAAGTATTGGATGGATTATTGTCACGTTATTTAGATCGCGTTCCGGATGCAAGCCGAATTGTAGCCATTGTCCAGGCTCGCGGTGATCGTATCATCAATGATCATATTGCGTTTCGTTCAATTCATATCGAATCAATTTTAACAATCTTTTTACATTTAGGTTATGAGGTTCGTTTTGATCATTCAACCGGTCAACCATTTAATTTTGAACAGAAAAAATTAACAGCCGTTTGGTTAAAACATCCAAATAAAAATGTTCCAAGAATTTTTGTGTCTCAATTTCGGTTTACAGAAGGATCAGAACAGTTACAGAAAATCATTGGCAAATATCTAAAAGACTGGAAAGACCCAATCAATGATCTAGACTTAAATGATGCACAAGCGATTAATGAATATTTACATACCGCACAATGGCCAACACCAACGTATTCGGATTATCTTGAAATTCAAAAAGAGTCAGAATATGTTGCCTGGGTATTATTTAATAAATATTATTTAAATCATTTCACATTGAGTATTCATGAATTATCATCTTTTGAATTTGAATCCGATCTAGTTGAGGTCATAAATAATTACCAGAAAAGTTATCATAAAACAAAATCTTTGGACGTCATTGTTGATGCACAAAACATGTTATTTCGAAAATACCGAAAACATTTCAAGGCCTTTAATGACTTTTTATTTGATCATAAATTTCATATGAACTCCGTCGGTGATGGTGTAATGAACATATCTCCAGATCACTGTTTATTGCAATCATCAACGAAAGCAAACGAAATAATGGCATCATTTCCGGATGGTAATTATAGTGTTCCTGGGTCTTATGTTGAGTTTGCTTATCGTGGTTTTTCGAAAGATACAATTACTAAACTAGTCAGAGCTAATGTCCCCATAATAGACTTATCCATTGAAAATCGTCGAGACGGCTTTGAAACACAAAATGCGGATCGGATTTTTGAATCAACTTATTTAGGAAAAGAAACAATAATTAATAATTCTCAAAGTGCTTATGTTGATTCATGTAAAAAAATTATCAATTTTCTCAATCATTTTAATGAGTATAACTAGACTTCCTGTAATTAACTGCTATAATCCTAATATTGATACTTAGTATCAGAACTTGGAGTGGCTATGAAGAAATTAACTTATTTAATATTATTAATGATAATTCAAATCAATGGAGTAAGTGTATACGATCGAGACTTTAAAAATACTCGTGTGGGTGGTTATATGGATACTGAATGGATTTCAGAAGGTGATGTGAATACATTTAGAGCACATCGATTCATTATTCAATATGGAGCAAAACTATCACCAAGGGTTAAATTTAACTCAGAAATCGAATATGAGTATGGCGGGTATGTAACAAATGAAGATGATTCAAATAATACTCAAGAAGGGCAGATTAAAATTGAACAAGCATGGGTTGATTATCAAATAAATGATATATTTACGCTAAGATCAGGAATCGTTTTAGTGCCAGTAGGACAGTTAAATATTTATCATGATTCTGATATGCGAGATTTTACAGCTCGGCCATTGGTTAACTACTATATCATTCCAACAACATGGATGGATACTGGGGTTGGCGGACATGGATCAATTGAGTTATCTGATTATGAAATAACGTATGAAGCATATGTTATTAATGGTTTTAATGATGCAAATTTATACTCTACATCAAAAGGAACAAGAAATTTAAGACCGAATTTCAAGTCGGATACCAATCAATCAAAAGCCATAAGCGCGCGAATTGGATTGATACCAAATATTAATACAAAATTTGGAATTTCAACGTACCAAGGAAGCTCTGATCAATCATTAGTGGCGTTTGATGCGCAATATAGTCTTGGTGCATTAAAATTAAAAGGTGAGGCGGCTAGATACTCAGATGGTTTTGATAATGATGCCAACGGTTTTAACATTGAAGGAAAATTTAATATTGCCCCTTATTTTAATTTGAATTCTCAATTGAATCTTTTGGCTCGCTATGAAACTGTAGACCTGCAAGCAAATGAAAATGCATCGGGTGAAATAACACGAACGTCATTTGGTTTTAACTTTAGACCAGTACCGTTATTGGTTTACAAACTTGAATACTCATTAAATAATACCCAAGGACAAACGGATAATGATAATACCTTAATGGCATCTGTGGCTGTTGGATTTTAATTGAAATTAAAATTACTTTATATCATCTATTTAATTGTGGGAGGGGCTTTATATGCAAGCCCCACCATCAAACAGTATTCAACATTGGAGGGGGCATTTCAGAAAGTTTTTCCAAATACAGATTTTAAAAAAATTGATATTACATTATCAAAAAAAGAAAAAAATCAAATTGAATCGGCATTACAAATGGCACTGCCAACACAAAATGTCGAGCTTTATCGATTTGAAACAATGAATAAACCAGTAGGATTTGGAATGGTAACAAATCATATTGGTAAGCACTATCCGATCACTTTTTTTGTTGCAACAAATACCAACATAGAAATTAAAGATGTTGTTGTACTTATTTATCGAGAAGATTATGGATCTGATGTTAGAAAACGACGTTTTTTAAAGCAGTTTAAGGGCAAAACAATAGATGATCCAATTCAAGTAAATTATGATATAACATCAATTTCTGGGGCAACATTATCATCATATGCTATAGCCAATGGTGTTCGTGAAGTCTTAACAATTATTGAACAAAAGATATAAAAAGATGAATAGATGTCCTATCATATAGATTATAAATATGAAATTTAAAACATTACTTCGAAAATGGCACACATTTATTGGTTGCTTAATTTTAGTGCCAACCATATTGTTATCACTTACAGGAATTTATTTAATACAGAATAATCAGCCAAAAGAAGCTTTAATTGCGGCAGCATTTTGTGGTGATGATCAGTGGATTGGTGTAAGCAGCGTTGGCTTTATAGGGAATCTCATCAATATAAAAAATCCCCCATTTTCTTTAACCAATATTGCGGCACTTAGTTGCACAAAAGATTTTATTGATATTGCATTGGATTATGGTGCCATTGCATCAACAAGGCGAGACAAAATTCGTTGGACCTTTATTCCACGCCCTTTTGATAATAAAATAAAAACCATTCAACGAGATGGCATGACGCTTCATGTTTCTACACAAAATGATTTGTGGACCTTTAAATTTGATCAATGGAAACGCGTTCAGCATTATCCACCCACTTTGGCGCAACGCATTTATGAGTTTCATGCGGGGTGGCATAATGGAAAGTCATTTGAATATATTTGGGGCATTTCTAGTACGCTCCTGATCGCCGTATCCCTTTCTGGGGTTTGGATATTTATTCGAATGATTCGTCGATAATGGGCCGTAAAATCGGCATATTAATTTTTGTTTTTTTATCAGGCTGTTTAGTTGAACGATTACTTGTTTTTAAAAGTCAACTAAAATCACCGATACATTATTTTGATTTTCAAACCAAAGGCATTATTATCTGCAAAGATCCTGTGCTTGAAAAAGAAGATATTAAATTAATATCAGGGATTGAACCCTCAGAAGATAAAAAAACAATTCTCAATTATCATTTTATTCGGCCTGATGCTCCCAATTATTCATTTAGCTATAAGCTATTATTTAAGAGTGGAAAATTAAAAAAGATTCATTATCCAGAAAGTTTTTATAAAGCATTAAAAGCCAGTTTTGCATTAAACTCATTGTTATTGTTCGGTGAAGCAAAAGTCCCCGAAAATAATCAATGGGTACTCTCAAATAAGAAGGTATCAAATTTAGATACACCATTAAACGTTGATATATTACAAATGTTAGGACCAGCAACGATTAAAAGTCAGTTTCATAACGGGGAAGTACTCCATTATATATACAAACAGCCCACAGAAAATGGAACTAAAACAATCAAGGTATCATTTACTTTTGATAATAAAGTGAGCAAATTAAGCGAAATTTATCTTCAATTACCAGATCGAAATTGGCGATTGGTTTTTTAACCAAAAATTTTAAGAATTATAAGTGTGCTAATACCAGCAACGCTCATCGCTAAAACGGTTCCCCAAATAATATCAATGACAACAATTCCAGATGGCCAATCCTTTAATACAGCCCAGTTGGTTAAATCATAGGTCATATACGTAAAAAAACCATAAAGAGCACCAAGCTTTAAGGCTTGGGGAAGGTTTTTCGATTCAACCGCTGGTATAATTGCAAAAATCATTAAACCAACAACAAATAACCCATAAAATAAAAAAGCCACCGGCCAATTAGGCGGGGTTCTTAGTAAATGCCCCATATGATGAACATAAATTTTTCGGGCAATAATACCTAGCCATAAAAGATCGATTCCTAAAAAGACAATAACAGAAATAATAAATTTTAAAAAAATCCTCATAAAATAAATTATATCAAAAAAATACTAGGGGGTATTGTTTTTTATGAATAAATGAATACTAAACATTATAAGTGCCCAAGTAAAACTTAGTATCAAAATTCCCGTAAATTCATTATGTAAAATAATGGTTCCTAAACGTGATGCGCCTAAATAGGGTAATGGGCAAAGAATAAACCCAAAAAAAAGTGTGAATTTTATTTTTTTTAACTGATGGTTTAATGATAAATCACACATGCAGGGAAAGGCGAACCAAATCGAAATTAACCATAATGGAATGAAAGGTGAAAGTGAGTGAGTGACTGGGTAATCATAAACAAACCGCTGAAAAATAAATGTCTCAATCAAACTTCCTATAAAACATGCCGTAATCAAATAAGCAATATTAGTTGGATTAAATGAACGTTGCTTTAAGTAAAAAATAACATAAAAAAACGCTGCCAGTGGCGCTAGCCATTGCAATTGGTGAAGCGAACCGTAAACGCCAAGTACCCATACTGTTTTGTAAGATAATAAAGACAAAAACCTAATAACCACAATTTTATTCTGACATTATTTTGGACAAAGAATCAATCTCGAATACCACTTAACAAAATGGACATATTTATATTTTCAAATTAGTCTTATGACATGCCCATAGAGTATAACCCATCCATTTTAAATAAAAAAACGTATCAAATGGCAACATTGCAAGACAAAGCTGATTCACTACGAAACCGTGGAGTCGATATTATTAATGCAACCATCGGCGACCCGAAGGATGACACCCCAAACGGCATTCAGACCGCATTAATAAAATCTATCGAAAGTCACACATTTTCCCAGTACCCAGCCTATATAGGAAAACTTGAATTGAGGCAAGCAATTCAGGCCTGGGCAACTAAAAAGTATGGAATATTGCTAAATGAGAATACTCAAATATGTGCTTGTAATGGAACAAAGGAAGCTATTTTTTCTTTACCATTGATCTTTGATTGGGCAAATGAAAAACAGATACTTTTTCCATCACTTTCATATCCCATTTATAAGTTAAGTGCGGAGTATTTTAATATTCCGTTTACAGAAATCAATGTTAATGAGACCAATAACTTTGTTCCAAGTTTAATGGATGTATCAACAACAATATTAGAAAAAACCCAACTGGTGTGGTTAAATTCACCCCATAACCCAACCAGTGCCGTTTTTTCAAAGACAATTTTAGCTGAATATGTAAGATTGGCTGAGAAATATAACTTTATCATTTGTTCCGATGAATGTTACAACGATTTATATGAAACAAATGCTCCCGCATCAATTTTAGAGTTTGATTCAGAGCATTGGATTTGCTTTCGATCACTATCAAAACGTAGTCACATGACGGGGTATCGATCAGGTGCAATTTTAAGTAAAAATAAAGGTTTGATGACTCAGCTAAAAAAAGCGAGAGCACCCATGGGGATAGGAACCCCGTCATTTATTCAAGATGCGGCCACTTGGTCATGGCAAGATGAAGACCATGTTAAATTACATCGTGAACACTACAATCAAAAACGAAGAAGGCTTAAAAACGTGCTGAATTCAGTTGGGTTCAATGTGTTTGGTGGCGAGGCAGGATTTTATATGTGGGTTAAATCAAATCAGCACCAAACGTCAGAATCCTTAGCCGAATGGTTTTTAGATCGAAATATTTTGGTTACCCCAGGAACAATCTTTGGTAATGATGGAAACCCATATGTAAGAATTGTTTTTTGCTTAAAAGATTCAGTGTTAACCCAAATGATTAATAGAATTCAAAGTTGAAGCATTCATAGACAATCATTTATGCTTAGAATCATGACATCAAAAAAAATACTGTTTGATTTATTAAAAATTCCATCCCCAACATATCAAGAAACTAAAAAAGCTGAATATTTAAAAAGATGGTGCAAAGACCATTTAAGCGATTTTAAATGTCTTGAGACTGGAAATAACATGATCTTTTCAAAGTTGGGCTCAGGCAAGGAGACTTTGGCATTTATAGGACACATGGATACAGTTCCTGCATTTTTTGAGCCTTATGAAAAAAATGGGATGATGTATGGGGCTGGGGCATCGGATATGCAAGCTGGAATTGCATCATTTTTATCCTTTATTAAAGCAAATGAAGCTGCGCTTTTGGCCCGATATTCGATAATGATTATTTTATATGATAAAGAGGAGGGGACACCCATTCATGAAAATGGATTAAATGAATTAATTCAGTTTGACAAAAATTTAATAAAACAAATCGATATTGCCGTTGTTGCTGAACCCACAAACAATGCAATTCAACTGGGTTGTGTCGGAAGCCTACACATGAAGGTATCAATTAAAGGTAAAGCCGCGCATTCAGCGCGACCCTGGAACGGCGAAAACGCATTATACAAAGCTATACCCATAATTAAAGCAATCAGTGAAATACAACCGTTAAAACAAACCGTTTTTGGCGTTGATTTTTTTGATGTCATTGATTTTACAGAGTCAGGGGCATCCCCCGGACGAACAACCGTCCCTGATCTATGGGAAGGAAACATTAATTATCGGTTTTCGCCAAAACATTCGTCATCAAGTGCCATTGAATATGTTCAGGACCTTATTAATTCACTCAAAATAGAAGGATTAACATCACATTTAGTAAATATCGTAAATGCAGGTTCAGTAATTGAACATAAAATCTTAAAAAAGGCGAAAGAAATTTTAACCGTTGAAGCAAAACAGGCTTGGACAGATGTTGCTCAGCTAACTCAATTGGGTATTTGTGCATTTAATTTTGGGCCAGGATTACAATCTCAAGCACATCTTCCCAATGAATGTGTTAATTTATCAGACATGTTAAAATACGAAAAACTATTAAAGAAACTATTTTTGGAGGGTTAAACTATGGAATATATTAGCATTGGTACACGTCGTAAAAAGGATGGGACAACATTAGATGTTACATTTCAGCCGATAATATCAGATAAAAATGACATTGAACAATTAAAAGAACAGTTCTCAATATCTAAAAGTGGGTTTATTGAGATTTCATCTAAAGACTATTCAAATTGTCGAGATACTTATTTTATCAATCTACCATCAGATTATCCGAAAAATAATGATTATCACCAAGTAGATATGATTCTTTTTTACTTAAGTAATATTGATGCCTCTATAAACTCAACCGAAGAGGCCTATTTTAGACTGCATTTATTATCACAGCGTTGCTTAAAACCTCATGATCAGTGTTTGGATGGTTTATTTCCAAATTTACCGAATAATGCATGGACATCCATTGGCCCAGTACTGCCTGAGCACGTATCACACCTTCAAAATAAATGGACTCATAATGGGCATTATTTTGTGGTTACGCATATCGATAAATTTCCTTACATGCTTAATTATGTTGTGCCATCAGGGGTTCGGGTTGCGGATGCCTCGAGAGTCCGCTTGGGTGCTTATTTAGGTCACGGCACCACAATTATGCCGGCGGGTTTCGTGAACTTTAATGCAGGAACATTAGGAAACGCTATGGTTGAAGGACGAATTTCAGCGGGTGTTATTGTTGGAGACGATTCTGATATTGGCGGTGGCGCGTCGATAATGGGAACATTATCTGGTGGAAATAACGTTGTTATTTCAATCGGTAAAAAATGTTTACTTGGAGCAAATGCGGGTACTGGAATCTCATTGGGGGATGGCTGCACAATTGCTGCCGGCACATATGTTTATGCTGGAAAAAAAGTATCGTTATTTGATGAAAATAATAATCCAGTTGATATCAATAACAATCCGGTTGCCCTTGGCCAAAATATTGTTAAAGCCATGGAATTATCGGGTCTAAATTTTCGTTTATATATTGAAGATTCTCAAACTGGTGAACTAATATCTAAACCAAATTCAAAAGTGATTCAATTAAATGAAGCGTTACATAAAAACTAGAATTGAATCGCTTCTTACATAGTGGTAAAATAGAGGAATATTAAATACTCAAAATAATATCATTAAAAAAGAATGTCGGAAAATATTAAACTCAAAAATTGTTAATTACAAAAAAATAGCATACTTAGAAAGAGTTTTTTTAGATCATCGTGGAGATTGGTCAGATGCCATTGAAAATACAATTCCAGCATTTGAAAGTACAGTTGCAAAATTAAATTCTAATCGACACGGTTTTGAATGTGATTTCCAGCAATATGAACAAGAAAACAGTACGTCTTGGTTAGTTGCTCACGATATAAATATAAGTCGTTTTGGAGGCGGCAATAAGCGAGTAGAGCCAAATCTGGTATTAATTGAGGGTAAAAATAAGAGTCACATACCTCATATAAGTGAATTCAAAAAGTTTATAGAAAAACTTTCTACCAATACGGTGATTAATATTGAAATAAAAATGCAAACAAATGAAACGGGATTAACCTATTTAGTCAATTCACTTAATCAGGCCAACGGAAATCAACGAGCTATTTTTTTATTCTCATCCTTTTCAATTCAGACAATCGAGATGTTGTCTAAAATTACATCCCACCCCATAGGCGTATGTATAGGAACGCTCGTCGAGTTAAAATTATTTGATGATTTTTTTGAAGCAAAGTCGAAAATTACATTTTTAGCTATCAACTATTTACTGATCAACCCGCAACTAAAAGAACAAATTCGTTATTGGGGTATAGCGATTGGCGTTTACTTTCCCACCCATGAATCTTATCTAGAAAATTTTATCCACGTAACTAATGATAATGATATTAAGATTATCTTTTGTGATCCTGGGCTACCAAGGTAAGAGGTCCCCATTTGCATGCCAGAAAGTACCTGAAGTTGATACATCTAAATCACGTATTCGTTCAGAAATCTGCTGTGCAGCAGTTTCAACGGTAACATGACCAGTATGGCCGGTCATATCCGTTTGAACCCAACCTGGATGAATAATTGCGATTGAAATATCACGATCCCTGAAATCGATTGCCATTGATTTTCCCGCCATATTTAAGGCGGCTTTACTCATTCGATAACCATAATGAGATCCAGAATCATTATCAGCTATCGAGCCCATACGAGATGTAATGAGTGCAATTTTTGAGTTTTTAACTAATTTTTCATTGAAAGCACGAGTCACTCGAATGGGCCCGATGGCATTAATATTAAATTGATCCATAACACGTTTT
Source organism: Candidatus Margulisiibacteriota bacterium (assembly GCA_038109885.1). Taxonomy (GTDB): domain Bacteria; phylum Margulisbacteria; class Marinamargulisbacteria; order UBA817; family UBA817; genus UBA817. The sequence goes on from JAYNJH010000001.1 coordinate 14,427, forward strand.
TCATCCCATTGATCAAAAGACACGCGCTGAAGTATACCGGCATTATTAATCAATAGGTCAATATCATTTGGACATGATTTTACGGCCTTATTAATCGTATTTACATTACATACATCAACGTTTTCAATAATTGTTACATCAGTCAAAGACTTAAGTTCTGAACTGGCAGCGCGACACAATGCAAAAACATTGTGATTCAATCGATAATGCTTAACCAATGCTAATCCAATACCACGATTGGCGCCTGTAATAACAATATTCATTGATCTCTTACCTGTTCATTTATTAATGTGTGTAACGCATCAATCCATAAATCATGATCATTTAAGCATGGAATTAATGTAAAGGACTCACCGCCATGTTCCATAAAAATCTCTTTTCCTTCTTCGCCAATTTCTTCTAAGGTTTCTAAACAATCAGAAACAAATGCGGGGCAACATACCGCAAGATGTTTAATACCAGATTTTGCAAGTCGTTCAATTTCATCATCTGCAAATGGCTGTAACCATTCATCCAAACCTAATCTGGATTGAAATGCCCAGCTCCACTGGTCTCTTGGCAATGAAATCTCAGACATAACCAACTCTGTTGTTCGCTTAACTTGATGTGCATAACAAACAGGGTGGGCATCTTTGTTGGGGATAAAACAACAATCTTTGATTTTATAACAGTGCTTTTTAGTAGGATCCGTTTTCTTTAAATGTCGTACAGGAACCCCGTGGTAACTAAACAATAAATAATCTGTGTTTTCTGGCATGCTAGATTGAATTTGTGTTCGAAGAGCATGAATATATTTTTTATGATCATAAAAAGGTGGTGTAAATTTTACGTTTAGATTAGAAAAATGGTCGCGAATAACATCCATTGTTTTTTCCACAACGGTTTGGGTCGTTGCCATTGCATAATGAGGATAAAGAGGTACAGCTATAATGTCTGAAATACTTGGATCCTTTGTAAGTAAAGCCTCAATACCATCTCGAATACTTGGCTCAGCATATCGCATGGCCAATGCCATCGGATAATTTGAAATATTGGATAACTTTTGCTCAACTTGCTTAGAGATTTCTATTAGAGGTGATCCGGAATCCCACCAGATACTTTTGTAAGCCTCGGCACTTTTTTTAGGACGAACATTCAGAATAATGCCTTTAACTAATAAAAACCGAAGCAGGTAAGGTAGGTCGATAACATACTTATCCATTAAGAATTCATCAAGATATGACTTAACATCTACCGTATCTGTGGTTTTAGGAGACCCCAAATTTATTAATAATACGCCAACTGACATATATAAATATTAGTTTGGTTTTTAAAAAACACCAAGCAATATTTATTTGGCATCTCGAAAATCACCTGGCGATTTTCCAGTGATCTTACGAAAAGCTGAGTAAAACGCAGAGTTTGAGTTAAAACCAACGGATAAGGCAATCCCTAAAATTGTTTTGTCAGGCTCTTTTTTTAACAGCTTGATCGCTGCTTTTACACGAAACTGCATTAAATACGTATTAAAGTTTTGTCCAATCTCATGATTTAAAAGCTCTGACAATTGATGGGGGGTTAAGTTAATTTGTTCTGCCAACTGTTTTAAATTTAATTGGGGCTCAATATAAATTTTTTCAGTATTCATAACATAATTTAAATTAGCTAAAGCT
>JAYNJH010000001.1:16088-39335 GCA_038109885.1 Candidatus Margulisiibacteriota bacterium
TATTAATCCCAGACAAATAACTTTGTCGATGATTTGTTTCTTTAATTTCAGCCATAAGCTCAGGTAAAAACTCATCAAATCTTAAATGTAGAGAATAGCAAGCAATGATAACAAAAGAGAAGAAACCATTACCCCAAAACAACAGTTCTATTGAGTGAGTTAATAAACTAGCAATCCCAATCATCGAAAAAATAACACCAATCAATGTCATTAAGAACATTATAAAAAACAGATTTGTTTTAGCTTTAGCGCGGCGAATCGTTGGCAACACTTTAAATATCAAGTATGTGTAAAATAAAATTGATCCAACGCATAAAAAAGACACGAAATGATACTCTAAGGAAGAATTGTCATAATAAAGCATGTTAATATGCCGAAGCTTATCATCACTCGATGTGAATAATAGCGGTAGTATGGCAACAATAGACAATATTGGTAGAACTAAATGTTTTAAAATTTTAAGTTTAGATAACGGTTTGTCAAAAATATATTTATTAAAAAAAATATATAAAATAGGGCCAAACCAGAGGATCGGGGGCATGTAACTTAAAAAGAACTGGGGGAAATAAAATAGATTTTTTGTGTAAATCAATTCAAATTGATAGGGGACAAACGCCATAATAAAAAATAAAATCCCAAGCAATCGTTTTGATGAAGATGGCCCCAAAATATAAATAAAAGAAAGTAGAAAATTAAGTGTATAACCAGATTGAATAAAATGGTTTAAAATATTAATCATTGTTAATGGCAAGGTGAATATCATTTAAAAATGAAAGCTGAGTCAAAATTTGATCCTTATACTTTGACGATGGGACATCCAATAGTGGCTGAATAAGTCGTGATCCAATAACAATTCCATCAGATAAACGCGCCATTGCAGTTGCCGATTCAACTGAATCAATACCAAACCCAATGACCATAGGCAAAGAGATATTTGTTTTGATAAGATCAAGATGAGACACTATCGATCTAAGATCCGGGCGTTGAGTTCCCGTGATTCCTTTAACAGATACATAATAAATGAACCCAGAAGCAGATTGATTAATCAACGTTAAGCGAGTGTCATTGGTGGTTGGAGTAATAAGTCGTATCATCGAAATTTCATGAGAAGATTTTATTACTTTCTGGTGGCTTTCAGGAGGTAAATCCACTACTAATAAGCCATCAACACCGGCACGCTTTGCATCCGTTAAAAACAAATCCATACCATAATGAATCAGCGGATTAAGATAAGTCATGAGTACAATTGGAGTAAACGGAAACTTGTTTTTAAACAAAGTCACATCTTCAAATAATTGAGAAAGGTTAAATCCATTTTTAATTGCGATTTCACTGGCTCTTTGAATAACAACCCCATCGGCCATCGGGTCAGAGAATGGGATACCAATTTCAATAATACTAGCCCCAGCATCAGGCAACCCATGCAGGAAATAATTGAACATTTTTCGATTCGGAAAATCGGCTGTAAGGAAAGGAATTAAAGCGTTTTGATTCGCCTTTTTTAAAGATGAGAATACATCGTCAATTAACGACATTAAACTTCAACTCCTAGTGCTTCAGCAACGGTAAAAATATCCTTGTCACCACGGCCACATAAATTCATTACGACAATATCCGTTGAAGGAGATTTAGAGGCTAGTTTCCCAACATAAGCTAAAGCATGCGCGGGTTCAAGTGCAGGAATAATACCTTCCTTTTTTGAACAAAGTTGAAACGCATCAAGTGCTTCATCGTCAGTGCTAGAAACATACGACACACGTCCGGAATCTTTTAGGAAACTGTGTTCTGGACCAATGCCTGGATAATCCAATCCCGCAGAAATTGAATGTGTGTTACCAATTTGACCATTGGGTGTTTGAATTAAGTACGTTTTGTTACCATGAAGAATTCCAGGCGTTCCTTTATTTAAAGACGCGGCATGCTCATCGGTTTCTAAACCCATTCCCGCAGCTTCAACACCATATAATTTAACAGTGTGATCATCAAGAAATGGATAAAATAACCCCATGGCATTCGAGCCGCCACCGATACATGCAACAAGGTGTTGCGGTAATTGCCCTGAATCTTTTATGCATTGTTCACGCACCTCTTGGCCAATAATAGATTGGAAGGTACGTACCATTTTTGGGTAAGGATGAGGCCCTGCTGCTGTGCCAATTAAGTAATAGGTCGTATCAACGTTTGTAACCCAGTCTCTTAAAGCTTCATTCATCGCATCTTTTAATGTTCCACTTCCGGCCTCAACAGGAACAACCGTTGCCCCAAGTAAATTCATTCGGAATACATTAGGTTGCTGGCGTTGAATGTCTTTAGCCCCCATGTAAATGGTGCAAGGTAAACCAAATAAGGCACAAACCGTTGCTGTTGCAACACCATGTTGGCCAGCCCCAGTTTCAGCAATAATTCGTGATTTACCCATTTGCTTCGCTAACAAAATTTGTCCGATACAATTATTTATTTTATGAGAACCTGTATGATTTAATTCATCTCGCTTAAAATATATCTGAGCACCACCAAAATGGGAGGTCAATCGTTTTGCATAATAAAGTGGCGATGGCCGACCAATATAATGTTGATAATAATATTGTAGCTCTTCTTGAAACTTGATTGATTTTATCTCGTTATGAAACAGGTCATCGAGTTCATGAATTAAGGGCATTAAGATTTCAGAAACATACTGTCCTCCATAATCACCGAAAAAGCCCTCGGCATCTGGAAACTCTGTTAATGGTTTTGTCATAAATGACATTATAAAAAATTGAGTTTGGTTTGAACAGTTAAATTAATTTAACCATTAATATGACGCTGTGTAGGATAAGCTAAATCCAAATCATCATTTTCACTAAATAAATCAAGAATCTGTTCCCATAATTCATGATTCGACTGTCGAATTCGGCGCGTGGCAACCAAATAACGAATTGTTAAGCTAATACCATGATCCAGTGAACTAGTATAAATTGTCGGTGTAATATAAGTGTAATTAATTGGATATTCCTGTTGCGCTTGGCGAAGTTCCATTTTAAGTTGGTCTTCATAGGTTTTACAATATGCAGATATGATTTTTTGAAGTTCTGACTTCGCTTTTCGCCAATCACTTTCAAAAGTCACGACAACTGGGATTTCATACCAAATGTAGTTAAAGCCTTTAGAATAATTTGCAATTGGAAGATTAAAAATATCCGCATTTGGAATTCGAATCAGACGACCTGTACTTTGATTGGCGTCAACCCAATTCCCTATTTCCAATAATGTAAACTTGAATACACCAATATCAATAACATCTCCTTGATGGTCATTTATTTGGATTCGATGACCAATCTTGAATGGGGTTTGCCATAACAAATATAACCAACCCGCAAAATTTGTAACAACATCTTTTAGTGCGATCGCAACACCCGCTGTAAATAAACCAAGAAAGGTGCCTAATGATTGAATCCCTTTAAACCAAAGCTGCCCAATAATAAATATGGCAACTATAAAATGAATGTAGCGAGAAATTTTGACCAACAAATAGTTACGATCATATCGTCAAAATATTTTTTTAAAAATAAAAGCAAAACACTGATGTGACAACCATAGTGCAAGAACGGATATCAATGAAAGAATCACCTTGAGAAAAATCGCATCTAAAAATTCAATATTAATATTTGTTGTTAATTGATGAGCAAATTTCATTAATTACCATTATAAAAAATAAACTTACAAACAACAATCAAGATCATTAGAAAAGAAATGAAAAAGCCGATATACTTAAGTTATGAGATCAAATATTACAAACGAAATTAAAGAAATAGAACAACGTTTAAATATTGAATTGCCAGAAATGGCATTGCCTTTTTTGATCAACCAATCGTTTTCAACGCAAAATGAGCTTCAAGAAAAAATCAAACAAATACATGCAACATTTAAAAATGAGTCAAATTCAGAAACGGTTGAATCATTACAGGCGCTTTTTAAAAAGAAAATCTCGAATATAAAATTACCTTTATATGGAACATCTGTTTCATGTGGATTTACATCCCCCGCAGAAGATCACGTTGAAAATCAATTATCTTTAGATGAATATTTGGTATCCAATCCGGATTCAACATTCTTTGTTCGTTCCTCAGGAAACAGTATGACAGGTGCTGGAATCTTTGATGGGGATTTGCTCATCATAGATCGTTCTATTGAAGCAAAAAATAACCATATTGTTTTAGCTATTGTTGATACCGAATTTACAGTAAAGCGACTTTGCAAACGTGACGATCAAATTATTCTAAGAGCCGAAAATACAGAGTACAACGATATTTGCATATCAGATCAGCAAAATTTAATGATTTGGGGTGTGGTTGTCCATGTTATTCACCACCTTAAGTAGTGAAGCTAATTGCCTTAGTTGACTGCAATAGCTTTTATTGTTCTTGTGAGCAAGTTTTTCGGCCGGACTTAATCAAGAAACCAGTTGTTGTTTTAAGTAATAATGATGGTTGTGTAATTGCTCGAAGTAATGAAGCTAAAGGATTAGGAATTCCAATGGGTGCGCCATATCATCATTATAAAAAACTAATTCAGTTTCATGGTGTTAGTGTTTTTAGTGCAAACTTTCCATTATATGCCGATCTATCGTCTCGAATAATGAATATATTGCATCGATTTTCTGATTCTGTTGAAGTTTATTCAATTGATGAAGCCTTCATTTCACTTGATGGTTTAACTAAAGATACAATTGCCTATGCAAAAACATTAAGAGCAACAATTTTACAGTGGACCGGTATTCCAGTATCAATTGGTATTGCCCCAAGTAAAGTACTCGCTAAATGTGCAAATCGATTTGCAAAGTTATTTCCTGAGTGTGACGGGGTATTTTCTTTAATCGGAGAAGATATGATCAATTCAGCATTAAAACAAACTCCCATCGAAGATATCTGGGGCGTGGGTAGGCAAAACGCAACCAAGTGTAAACAACGTCAAATAAATACGGCATACGATTTGAAAGTTTACCCAAATCGAAATACTCTGTTAAAGCTATTAACAAAAACAGGGCTTCAAATTCATGATGAGTTAAATCAAATCTCTTGTATTGATATTACATCTAATATCGAACCAAGAAAAAACATTCAATCATCAAGATCATTTCAGCCAGAATTAAATGATCTAAATGATATCGCTGCAGCTGTGTCAATGTTTACCACTCGAGCAATGGAAAAGTTACGAGCTCAGCATAGTCTAACTCAGATGATAACCGTTTTTATTCGAACAAATCCATTTCAAAATATACCTCAATATAGAAATGCAAGAACGATTAGTTTGGATACGGCAACAAACAATACCATACTAGTAATAAAAGTTGCCCGACACATTTTAGAAAGCATATACATCCCCGGAATTACTATTAAAAAAGCAGGCATTATTTTATCTGAAATTTCAGATGATTCATCGCTTCAGCAAAGTTTATTTTCACAAGTAAATAACCATTCAAAATTAATGTCAGTCATGGATCAGTTAAATCATCGCTATGGACGAGATATGGTTTCAATTGCGAATAATTTGCGATTTAAAAATAAAAAAATGCCACGGAAATGGTTATCAAACCAATACACTACCAATTGGAGTGAAATATTGACCGTTTAAATAATTCTACAATTAGAAAAATCAAATAAAGGTAATGAGGTCTGGGCATTTCCGATTAACTTCTTAGCACAACCTTTCTGCTCGGATAATGTCTTGGGTTCATCATGTGAATTACAAAAGTCTAAACAATCATAATGTATGGGTTTAAACAAAAGTCTTTGATCTGAGGGGTTCGGTTTACTAGGATTTATAACCGTAATTTTAGCTTTTTTATGTTCATTAATCGAAGGGGCTAACGATCGCTTTTTATTATTTTCTGTAATTTCAACTGAATCAAACATTGCCGACGAGTCCTTTTTAGAACTGAAATGATTTTCTATTATTTTGATAGGTAAAATTTTATACAAGCAAAACTCCTAATTTAGTTAATAATATTAAAAATAGAGTAAAAATCAAAGTATATTGATAAATTTACTAAAGTCTAGATGGGCTGAAAATGAAGTGCGTCCTGATATGAGGTCATAATATCAAGGTAATCAGGAATCAAAGCGCTGGGGTCCAAACCCAATAAGATTTGAATGTAGGACGAACGAATTGGCGCGTCTGTATGAATTTGACGTAAAGTATCAATAACCATATCAATACAAAATTGCAATGCTGGTGGACGATATGCACCTCGAAGCTCATTAATAATAAAATCAAGTTCATGTACAGTAACGTTACTTCTATGTTTAAAAATAGATTCCCTTAATAAGGGTGAAAAAGTATCCGGTAAAACGTTTGAATCTTTGGTATAAAAACGAATCATATTTGATCGGAACGTATTCAAAATTAGACGATATTTCTCAGTAACCAAAAGGTCCTGTTCAACAGGGTATAAACGATTCGCAATTGCGATATTAGTTTCAGGGATCGCCCGCAAAAAAGGAATCACCTCCTTTATTAAACGTTTAATCCGTACATCAATCGAGGGTAATAACATGATCTCACGATAAATGATTTCAATTTTATTGTATTTGAAGTGACTACGACTGGCTTCTTTTGGATACTTATCCAGAATGCCCATGGCAAGTGATTTTGCCAGTGCGAATTGATACGCATATAAATGTTCAGAACTGGCAGGACCAATATAAAGAGCAATAAGCTCAAAAAAAGACTGATTTTGATTTGATACTAACGAACGAAGTTTAAATTCTTGGTACTCATTAACCAAAGACCGAAAGCCATCACCTTGCTGAACTGTTTTCCCTAATGAAAACGCAGATGAAATTGGGGCAAAAGAAAAGTGAGTTAATGTGCCACCCCGAACAATCGTTGATCCATTCCCAACGTAACGATATTCAGGTTCAATACGTCGTGTAAGCTCAAGGTTTAAAGCCAAAGTATAAAAAGGCGCGCGTGTTTGTTTAATTTGATCACTTTTCCCAAGCAATACGCCCAATGGCTGATTATTTTGAAGTTTTAACGGCAAAGAATGATCCAGAATTTGAATAAAATCTTTGGTATGTTGGGGGCGTTCTGGCAACGCAAATATCGTAGATTGTTTACTTGGCGATAAATAAGTGGCATACCACAACACTTTTTCTTGATCAACACTACCAAAGTCAGCAATCGTTAAATGGACAGGGGCTACGCGGGATATTATCTTCCAAATTAAATAACACACGTAAATAATTTCATATCGTTTTGAACCATGCCCCAATTCAGGAGAAAATTTATCAGAAATTTTTGGGATACTCATATTTGATTCAAACAATGATTGAAATACAATATTGTATTTTTCAAAAGAGTCATTTTTATAAATTAATAATTTAAACGTAGAATGATGAAAAATATCATTTTCTCTTACCCTAGCAGTAACGCTTAAATAAACTGATAGTTGGTTAATCAAATAATGGACATTTCCGTACCGTGAGGGGCGAATTTTTGCCAATAAACATACCATGCGTTTGCATAACAAAATCAGGGTACATGCAACAGATAATGATTCAAGACAAGGTTGATTGTAGTATTTGAAAGATTGAACTTGATCATTCAAACTTATAAAAGCACGCTGTAGGCGTTTGAATGGTGCACCTCGCCGATCCTCTGGATCAAAAAATGAACTTGATTCATTAAGCAGCTCTTCGATTTGAAAATTTTGCTCAGGTGCAATAGTGCTCAAACGAGGATCAATATCAAAATCAGTTGTTGGAAGAAGCGATCTAACAAGCGCCGCACCATAGTACATCTGTGAAAAAATACTTTTAATAAAAATATTTGGCGTTTCATGGGAAATACTCGTATCCGTATCATGCCAAATGTATGATCGTTTCATTGAATGTTGGGAATAATCTTTTCTAATTTGCCAATAAGCCGCATGTAAAGATTCAAAATCAGAATGGTTAACCAATAATGATTTAAACACCTCTGAACGACGCTTCAAAATCCCATTAGATTGATGATACTGACATCGAGCAGACCATATAATAAACGCATTTTGTAGAAACGCTAGATGATGCCTTATATCAGATATTCGACGAAAAGCAACAAAGTCAGCTTCAGTACTTGACATGGTTTTCCCTTCAGGATTAACCCCATTTTCAATGTCATTTAAATTTGAAACAATATCAATAAAACATTGGGTGATTTTAGGCCGTGTTGATAGGTCCGGTTTTCTAGGGAACGATAACATCTGATAAAAAAGGTCCGTTAAATTCATTTCCTTACACCTTAACCAAAACGGAATCAGTCGATCAGGGTGTTGTGTGTACATATTTCCACACTTACCATCTCCCTGAATATAACTAATTTGATCAACACCAAAAAATCCTTGCGCTTCAAGTTTTTTCAGAATATTGAGTATTGGCGTTTCCCCCAATGACTGCCGGTACTCTATATTTTGTTTTGCACGAAATAATGATCGGAAAACAATGCTTCGAACAGGTTGCCTTTCTAAATCAACAAAATTTGAAATATCATCCAGAGTTTCCATCCTGGGATTAATTAAGTTGGGTCGAAGACGACGATTCACGCGTTTAACAAATTGAGTGATTAATTTTAAAGTTGAAGTTAATATTTTCATACCCCTTTACATATAATTTATCGTTCATTTCAGAATGTGCATAAGATCCTCATTGGTGAATATTAAAAAAAATGGTTTAATTTTTATATGGTTGATTTAATTGTTATTGGCGCGGGTTCCGGTGGCCTTGCAGCTGCAAAACGAGCGGCGGCATATGGGAAAAATGTCATTTTAGTTGAAAACGACACGATTGGTGGCACGTGTGTAAGTTATGGGTGTGTTCCCAAAAAATTATGGCATGCCATATCAATGGCAAAGCATCAATTTGATCTAGCTCAAGAAAATGGTTGGAAAATCAGGGATAAACAATTTCATTGGAATCAAATTCAACCCAAGCTTCTGAAATATATTCAATCACTAAATCAACGTCATGAAACAAAGTGCCGCGAATTAAACATTAAAATTATTAATGGAAAAGCAACTTTTGAAAATGAAAAAACAATTAAGGTCAACAATCAATTATTTTCTGCAAAACATATTTTAGTTGCCGTCGGAGGGAAGGCAAAAAAAATAAATATTCCTGGTTCAATTCATACAGAGACATCCTATGATTTTTTTTCATGGAAAGAGCAACCCGATTCAGTATTAATTTGGGGTGGGGGATACATCGCTGTAGAATTAGCATCAATTTTAAATGCTCTTGGTACCAAAGTTCATCTTGTTATTCGGCAACCCTTAATTTTAAGAGGTTTTGACCATAAATTACGGGAATTTATACAGGACAAAATGATTAAACGAGGTATTATCATTCACACTGAAACCTCACTCAAAGGCATTCATATTGAAAAAAATAAAAAAGTTTGCAAATTAGATAATGACAACAACATAGCCGTTGAAAAAGTTCTTCAGGCCGTTGGTCGTATTCCGAATACCGAAAAACTAAATTGTAATTCAGCCAAAATTGAACTCGATAAACACGGCGGAATCATCATAGATAATAACTTTCAAACATCTTCTAAGAATATTTACGCTTTAGGCGACTGCATTAATCAAGTACAACTAACACCTGTGGCTATTGCTCAAGCAAGAAAATGGGTTGATTTTATTTTCAATAAGAAAGCGTTTCCAGTTGATTTTAGTCATATACCAACAGCTGTGTTTTCACACCCAGAGGCGGCTTATATCGGACTGTCAGAGGAAGAAGCCAACACCAAGTATAATGATATTAAAATAAAAGAAATGTCATTTAATCCTTTAACATCGGCATTAGCAACAAACTCAAAGGAACCCGTATTGATGAAAGTGGTTTTTCAAGGAAAACACATGAATATCATTGGAATTCATTTGGCATGTGAGGGCGCAGCAGAAATTATTCAATCATTGGCGATTGCATTTCAAAAAGGAATAACGAAATCAGATTTAGATATGACAATGGCACTTCACCCAACATTAACTGAAGAGCTGGTCACAATTTATTAAGGAATAATTGCGAATCAGTTATTTTATTGGCTAAAATTAAATTAACAAGGTTCAAATTTAATAAAGGGAAATCATTATGAAAATATCAGAAACAGTAACATTAATTGCCGGAAGCTTTCTTGTGGTTTGGTTGGGCTATGGTTTTATATTTGAGTCAAATATTGAACAACCAAATTATGATATTGTAAAAAAATCAAAGGATTATGAAATTCGCTTTTACCCAAAATTACGATTAATAACCTCACCAATGAGTAACCAATCAAATACGTTTCAATCTTTGTTTAGATATATTGACGGACAAAATCAAACTAAAACAAAAATTTCAATGACGGCACCTGTTATTGAATATCAAGAAACCATGAGTTTTGTATTTCCATCTTCCATAGACAATCCCCCAAAAGCAATGAATAATTCTCTTGAAATCAATACAATTCCTGGACTAAAAGTGGCCGTTAAAAAATTTTCAGGTTCCACAAAAAACCATCAGAGAATGGTTGATCATTTTAGAAAAGAATTAATAAACAACGGAATTAACGTAAGTCAAACGTATTATTTGGCTCAATATAACTCGCCATGGGTCTTTCCATTATTAAGAAAAAATGAGATTTGGATTGAGGTAAACGAATAAAAGACGGACTAGAAGCCTCGATCCGCTAGAATTTCGTTCCATTCGGAAACTTGGTCAGATTGGTCATCAAGAACACTTAAATCCCCAGATACTTCAATATCAATAATATGATCATTTTGTTCAATCATATTAACTGTTGCTTGATCATCACCTGAAACAACTTCCCCAAAAACAGTATGATTTCCATCCAGCCATGGCGTTTCAACATGGGTAATAAAAAATTGGCTACCATTCGTGCCTGGACCTGCATTTGCCATTGATAAAATACCTGGTTTATCATGTTTCAGGTTTTCATTAAATTCGTCTTGAAATTGATAACCGGGACCACCTGTTCCATTACCATCAGGACAACCTGTTTGAATCATAAAATCATTGATTACTCGGTGAAATTGTATGCCTTTATAAAATCCTTGTTTAGATAAATTAATGAAATTAGCAACAGTGAGTGGCGCTTGCTCAGAAAAAAGATTTAATTCAATGGTTCCCTTATTAGTTTTAATTGTAGCTTTTGTGTTTGTCATGAAATTAAAATCTCATAAATAATATCAAAAGACAATACGTTTAAGAAATTTCTGATTACGTGATAAAGTTTAATAATGAAGATTGGAATCATTGGTGCGGGTATTGCAGGTGTCATGTGTGCCAAGAAATTAGTCGATAAAAATTTTGATGTTATTTTATTCGATAAAAGCCGAGGTGTAAGTGGTCGCTCAACAAGTAAGCGATGGAATGATACAGGTTTAGCCATTGATATGGGGGTGCCATTTTTTCAGTATCATGAAATAAATCAACGACTTCTACCGACCATAAAAGATCTAATCGATGAAAACGTAATCTTTGAGTGGTCAATGGAAGATCAATCAAAATTGCTAGTCGGAGCGCCAAAAATGAGTTCAATTTCTCGATATTTGTCAAAGGATATCCATATTGAAGCTCAACAAAAAGTAATTAGAATTACAAAAAATCATAATAAATGGCAAATTAATAGTGAAGATCAGGTATTTGATGGTTTTGATAAACTAATTTTTTCAATCCCTGCGCCACAAATAAAATTAATTAATAATTTTCCTAAAGATATTATAAAGCTTGCAAATAAAGTCAAGTATGATGCAATTAATACACTATTGATTGAAACAAGTGCGCCACTATGGAACACAAATGAAGCCGTTGTTTATTTTGATCGTAAGATAGACATGATTATTGCCGACTATAAAAAACCAAAGCGAAACATAAACCAATTTACTTACGCTATTCATTCAAATAAAAAATGGGCTACAGAGAATATCGATCAATTAAGTAAGGCTATAATTGAAAATGAAATTTTGAATGAATTAAATACTAAATTTAACTTATCAAGAATAGACGTTAAAAAATCATTATTACATCAGTGGCGTTATGGCCAATCAAATAAAATAGACATGGTTGATTCAAAAACATACATTAAGTCAATTGAAGATGAAACATTGTATTGTTGTGGGGATTGGTGTTCTGGGGGATCATTTTGTGATGCAATGCTTAGTGGTCTAGAATTAGCAGAAGACTTATTATGAAAACTATACCATTTAAAAAAATCAAAAACATTTCAAGTATGAGAAAACTTGCTTTGGGAACCTGGCGAACACCAACGGATCCATCAGTTAATGTTCAACTGGATTTAAATATTTCTGAATTAAAAAATGTATTTGGCGCTAATTTTAATCGATATTTAAAAGTTTACATAGTTAAAGTAATGTCAAAAGTTTTGGACGAAATACCAGAAATTAATACGATACTAATACGCGGGAAATTCAGACAGAGAACAAATAATCGTTTATTTATTCCAACAATGTTTCGACACAATCACCAAGTTGATTTAAATGGGATCTATATCGATAATGCCCACTTACTAAGTTTAGATGATCTCAAAAAAGTGTGGAACGAAAAAATAAGTGATTTAAGAAGTGGCAATAATAAACCAACCCGACGAGTCATATACTTGTTTAAACTTCTTCCATCGTTTTTATTAAAACCCGTAATTCAAATTATCGATTTCATTCAATACACCTGCAACATATCTTTAAGATACTTTGGATTACCAAGTGACCCATTTGGTTCAATGACCATCACTTTTTTAGATAAATTCGATGTTAAATATGCAGCAATCCCTATTTTTTCATTTTCCAGATCAGCTATAACCTTAGCCATCGGAAAACCTTATGTAGATAATGTTGAGTTTCTACTTCCAGTGACATGCACATTTGATCATCGATGTTTCGATGGTTATGAAGGTGCAAAAGCATATCAAAAAATTAAAAAGTACTTCAAATCACCAGAATTAATTTTAAACTAAGTTCTCTTTTAAAAGACCAATTGCATTCGATTCAATTTGCCGAACACGTTCAGCGGAAACATTAAGAAAACAACCAATATCTTTTTGAGTTCTTGGTCGACCATCGTCAAGGCCATATCGTAATCTTAGAACAGTTTGTTCTCGTTGAGGTAGCTCAGAAATCATATTATAAACTTGTCTTTTCAATAAATTATTATCAGCAATATTATTGGTGTTTAAAGAAGAATATGGGTCATCGGAAACTGTTTGTGAAAAATCATCATTTGAATCTGGGTAGAAAGATGGGGCATCCAAGGATAACGTTGGGCCAGCAACCTGCGCTAAATCTAAATATTGCTTTGATGTCAAATTAACTTCATTCTCAATTTCTTTCTGAGTTTTATTAGACACATACAAAGCATCATTGAGCTGAATTGAACGATGATATAAGTGATCTGGCACCTTAATCATTTTCACTTGATTTGACAATGCACGTCTAATTTTCTGTTTAATCCACCAAGTTGCATATGTAGAAAATTGTATTTCTTTATCAATTTCAAACTTTTCAGCAGCTCTTATTAGACCGAGTGTGCCCTCTTGAATTAAATCATTTAAGGGTAACCCTTTGTTTACGTAATTTTTAGCAATTGAAATGACCAATCTAAGATTTGAAAGAATAAACGTATGTTTAGAACGAGAACAACCATTTCGAATATCAATTAAATATCTTTTTATTTGATCTTTTGTTAATAATTTAATCCCTTTAATTTCCTTTAAAAATTGATCTAACGAGTTATTGTAAAATGTTTGCATAACTAAATTAAATAAAAAACTTGGGAAGTTAAGCATCCAAACTTATAATTAAAGATATGCAAAATTATAAAAAAGGACTTGTTTGGATTCGAAGAGACTATCGATTAATTGATAATAAAGCAATCATTTCCGCTGCAAAAAAATGTAAAGAAATATGGATTTGTTTTATATTTGATAAAAATATTTTGGATAAATTGGAACCCGATGATCAAAGGATTGATTTTATAATGCAGTCAATTCGAGAATTAGATAGCGATTTACAAAAACATAATTCAGCAATCATAGTTCGCTATGGTACGCCCCAAGAAAAAATTCCAGAAATAATTAACACCTATAATATTGATGCTTTATTTTATAACCGAGATTATGAACCTTATGCAGTTATGCGAGATCAAAACATTAAGGACAGTCTGTCAATACCCATTCATACATATAAAGATTCTGTTATTTTTGAAAAAGATGAGGTTTTAACAAAGTCCAATACCTACTTTAAAGTTTTTACGCCTTACAAGAATGAATGGATCAAACAAATGAACAATCAAGAGTTTCAAATTAAATCTGAAATTAATTTTAATTTTGGTCAAGTTGTCGAAGACGCTAATATTCATCAGGATCGTTGGTTTAAATTAATGGGATTCAATAAAATGAGTAGCTTCTTAAAGGGTGGACGATCAAACGCACTGAAGCGATTAAACTCATTTAAATCTGAAATTTATGACTATCATCAAGCAAGAGATTTTCCAGGGTTAAAAAAAACATCCAATCTATCACCATATCTGCGATTCGGTTGCATTTCGATAAGAGAGCTTGTCAATTTTTCACTTAATTTTAAAGGCGAGGGGGCTCAAATTTGGTTAAGTGAGCTTATTTGGCGTGATTTTTATCAAATGATTGTCGCTACACATCCCGATTGCGACAAAGTCTCAATTAAACCCATTTATGATGAAATCGAATGGCATGGAAAACGAGAATGGTTTGATGCTTGGTGTCTTGGGCAGACTGGATTTCCTATAGTTGATGCTGCAATGAGAGAATTAAATACAACCGGTTTAATGCATAATCGTTGTCGAATGATTGTCGCCTCTTTTTTATGTAAAACGTTATTACTTAATTGGCGATTAGGCGAAGCTTATTTTGCTAAAAAACTTTTGGACTTTGACTTTGCATCAAATAACGGGGGATGGGGATGGGCATCTTCATCTGGCTGTGATGCTCAACCATATTTCAGAATTTTCAATCCATACTCTCAATCAGAAAAATTTGATCCAAAGGGCGATTATATCCGTACATATTGTCCAGAGTTAAGGCATTTATCAAACAAAGAAATTCATAACCCAGCAATCCTACCTGATTACCCCAGACCAATCGTTGATTACAAAATAATGAGACAGCATGCCTTAGACATGTACGCCATTGTTAAAAACAAATAACGATTCTATTAATCCAAAAGGATATCAATTCACTTCTTTAAATTAATCTTTGTGGTAAGATTAATTTAATGAAAGCAATAATAATTATTGACCATGGATCTAGATACGTTGCGGCAAATGATTTTTTACAACAAGTCGTTGAACGTGCTCAGGAGTTAACTCCTGATGTTCTTATACTCGGTGCCCATATGGAATTGGCAGAACCTTCGATTCCTCAAGTTATTAAAGAATGTGTTAATAAAGGCGTGACACATATCATAGCTCATCCATACATGTTGTCTCCGGGTCGTCATGCAATTAGAGATATACCAAACTTAGTCTATGATGCAGCAAGTGAATACCCAAATTTAATTGTTGAGGTAACCGCCCCCTTGGGGTTAGATGATGGCATTATAAATGTTATTAAACAACGCTGTGGAATTAAGTAATGTTCTTAAATGAATCACGCAGAGAATATACAAAATATAAGTTAGATCAAGACGATGCATTTTCTAATCCGCTTGATCAATTTCAAAGCTGGTTTGAATTTGCAAAGAAAAATGCTGTATTTGAATCCAACGCAATGCATTTATCAACCATTTCATCAACCAACCAAGCCAAAAATAGAGTCGTATTATTAAAATCATATAATGAAGATGGGTTTGTTTTCTTTACAAATTATAATAGTCAAAAATTTAATGATATTCGTTTTAACCCCAATGTTTCTCTGACCTTTTTTTGGCCAAATATTGAACGACAAATACGAATTGAAGGAAAAGCTAGTAAAACTAAAAAAGAGATATCAGACACTTATTTTAATACACGGCCAAGAGACTCTCAACTATCAGCTTGGGCTTCAGCACAGTCTCAACCGATTGAAAGTCGTCAAAAACTTGAAGCACAACTCGAACTCTTTAAGGAAAAGTTTCCAACAGATATTCCTAGACCAGAGCATTGGGGAGGCGTAATCGTTAACCCAACTTATTTTGAGTTTTGGCAAGGCCGGAAAAATCGATATCACGACAGAATAACATACACCAAAAATAATGAGGTCTGGAATCTTCAACGAATATGTCCATAACTTGTTCAAATTGCACACAGTTTATTGTTAAAAAAATTCCTGAGGGGGATACCCATGAACGAGATGTTTGCACAAAGTGTAATCAAATCTTTTATCAAAACCCAAAAATTGTAACCGGATTAATTCCATTATATAAAGATAAAATATTATTATGTAAACGAAATATAGAACCAAGGAAAAATTTTTGGACAGTCCCATCTGGATTTATGGAAATGAACGAAACTTTAAAAGAAGCCGCACTAAGAGAAGCCAATGAAGAAGCCGGAATTCATGCCAAAATTGATCATTTACATACAATTTATGATCTACCTCACATTGGACAGGTTTATTTTTTATTTTTAGCCAATTGTGACTCAATGAGCCATTCACCTGGAATTGAAACAATTGAATCCAAGTGGATTCACTATAATGACATTCCTTGGGAAGAAATAGCATTTTCTTCGGTGGCGTTTGGTCTTAAACGCTTACATCAACCTGGCCCACATTATGGTCAATATAATGCTTAAAATGATTTAACTTTTATTTTTTGATTGTATGTAACCATCGAAAAAACAAATGCTAGCAAATCCAGCATGCTCAGTTCTTAAAATATGAGAACCTAAAGAGAAATCATAAAAACCATATTGTTTAAATAAAGCCATATCTCCTGGACTAAAACCACCTTCAGGGCCGATAGCAATGACCAAATCGTTGGGAATTGCAAACTCAAGTTGATTTAATTGTTGTGAAGCATTTTCATACGCAATTAATTTCAAATATTTAGTATTGGAAAATTGGACTAAACAATCAGATAAGTTATTCACAGAATTTAGGACGGGAATTGATGATTGCTTACTTTGTTTTGCCGCACTAAGAATTGTGTTTTTAGCCCGCTTAAATTTATTCTCACTAATCTCATTTACACTTGAATACTCTGAAACAATTGGAGAAATCGTATTGACGCCAAGTTCGGTACACATACGACAAATTTCAGTAAATTTATCTTGCTTAGGCAGTGATTGAATCAAATGAATTTTATACGGGCGAATAGGATTTACTGCCCATTGATCGTGAATTTCAATACAAATGGAATTCGAGTTTTCAATATTCAAGACTTTTAAAAGAAGAATTTTTTCTTGATCAACAACAGCTTCCAATGAATCGCCTATTTTAAGACGGCAAACATTAATAAGATGATGAAACGTTTCTTCGTTAATCACAATTTTGTTACCTGATAATTGATCTGAATTAATAAATAATCTTTGCATAATAAAATGGTATATTTAAAAATAGCCATTAACAAAACATATGTTATGTAAAAGGCTTCTTTTTTTATTTAAATACGATACGATCTACTTGAAAGGAGGTCAAATGAGATTTTTAACAATCTTAATGATAACTTTATTTACCCAAAGTCAAATTTATGGAGGTGAACCTAAAATGACAGAAAAAAGTTTAGCCCAATCAAATAAAATCTATCAGTTTGAAATGAAAACAATTGATGGTGAATCATTTGATTTTGAAAACTTAAAGAACAAGGTGGTATTAATAGTAAATGTAGCCTCAAAATGTGGTTTTACAGGTCAATACAAAGGATTACAGAAAATTTATCAAAAGTTTAAAGATAAAGGATTTATAATTATTGGCATACCTTCAAACAGCTTCGGAAATCAAGAGCCAGGCACTGCAGAAGAAATTAAATCTTTTTGTGAGCTTAACTACAATGTATCATTTCCTATTTTAGAGAAATCAAGTGTTAACGGTGAAAATGCCATACCTTTATACCAATTTTTGACCGATAAAAAATTACATCCCAAAACAGGCGGTAAAATTTCATGGAATTTCAATAAGTTTCTTGTCGATAACAATGGGTATGTAATCGAACGTTTTAGCTCATTTACAAAACCTGAATCTGTAAAGATAGTCAATGCAATACAAATGGCATTGGAAAATGAATAGGAGTTATTTTCATGAATAAAATAAAATGTATCATTCTTGCATTTGTCCTCGTTGCTTGTGGTACAAGTTACGATCAAACCATTGAAATAGAGTCAATGGTAAATAAAATTAAATATAATGTGCCATTAATTACGGAAAAACCAAATAAAAAAATTAAAATAATTTTTACTAATAACGCCTCTATGGAAGTAATGAAACATAATATTGTAATTTTAAAAAATAAAAATGTGATCGATGAGGTTGGAAAGGCCGCATTATCAGCCCCTAATTACCTTCCTAAAAATAAAAATATTTTAGCCGCGTCTGCAATGGTAGGCCCTTCTGAATCAACTGAATTGATATTTGATGTCCCAACTGAAAAAGGGGAATACCCTTTTATTTGCACTTTTCCTGGCCATTATCAAGTAATGCAAGGTAAAATAGTTGTAAATTAAATGATGGAGATGACATGGCTAAGATAGTTGTTATTGGTGGCGGATTCGCAGGTTTAAATTTTGTAAAGCATGTTTCAAATAAAAATGATGAGATTTTATTAATTGATAAAACAAATCACCATTTATTTCAACCATTGCTATATCAAGTAGCAACCGCCGTTCTATCTCCTGCTGATATCGCTGTCCCCATACGCGATGTTTTTAGAAATCACAAAAACGTAAAGGTATTAATGGGAGATGTAAGAACCATTGATAAAGTAAATAAAAAAATTGTTTTAAAAAGTAAAAAAGTTTTTGAATTTGATTATTTGGTAGTAGCGACCGGTGCCAGGCATTCATATTTCGGCAAAACCGATTGGGAACAATTTGCTGGTGGATTAAAAACGGTTAAAGACGCATTAAAGATCAGAGAAAATATTTTATTATCTTTTGAAAAAGCAGAACGAGAGCAAGACCCCGAAAAACGACAACGCTTTTTAAATTTTGTTATTGTAGGTGGGGGACCTACAGGCGTAGAAATGGCTGGGTCTATTGCGGATATAGCCTACAAGAACTTAGTTAAAGACTTCCGGAATTTTTCAACCAAAGATGCACGAGTTTATTTAATCGAAGCGTCAAATTCCATTCTGCCAATGTTTGATCCTGAATTATCTGAAAAAGCTAGAAGCTATTTATCTAATTTTGGTGTTATTGTTCGAACAAATGAACGAGTACAAAATATTACAAAGGTACATGTTGAAACTCAAAACGATATAATATTTACGGAAAATGTGATTTGGGCTGCTGGAAATGAAGCCGGGAAATTATTACAAACATTAAATATTCCATTAGATAAGCAAGGGCGAGCTATCGTAAATGATGATTGTTCAATTCCCAATTACAAGAACATATTTGTAATCGGGGATGCTGCCCATTTCACCACCGATTCAGGCTCATTACCTGGCATTGCCCCAGTAGCAATTCAACAAGGGAAATATGTTGCAAAATTATTGAAAAAGAAAACCGAAAAACGTAAACCATTCATATATTTTGACAAGGGAATTATGGCAACCATCGGGAAGTCAAAAGCAATCGCACAGACAGGACCATTTAAGTTGTCAGGATTTATAGCATGGCTTGCTTGGAGTTTCATTCATTTAATGTATTTAGTTGGTTATCGAACAAAAACATTAGTATTGATTGAGTGGATAATTTCTTATATTTTTAATAAAAAGGGCCCCAGGATTATATACAGGTAAATTTTATGATTTTTAGTAACAAAAAAATATTAATTGGTTTCATTATTACATTTTTAATTGGGTTAAATATTTATAATATTCCGCTTAAAGGTCAAGAAGAAAAGCGAATTCCAATCGCCGAAACTATCTATACCCCACCTAAAGGGTTTAATCTTTCCAACTTAGAAAAAGAATTGAATAAAATTAATGGGTCATCAATATCATTTAATGAATATAAGAAAATAATTGTGACATTTTGGGCAACCTGGTGTCCATCATGCAATTTAGAAAACAAAATCTTTAATGAAGTTCATAAAAAATATAACGATGAATTACTAATTATTTCAATTAGTGTAGATAAAGATCCCAATGCCTTAGCCGAATATATTAAAGAAACACCGTTAAATTTCATTGCAATCAATAATACAAAAGAGATCGCATTAATGTTCGATGATATTTTGGCTGTCCCCACTCACTATATCATTGACATTAAATCTGGGGCACTACGAAAAACGATGGGTTTAATGGATAAAAATGAAATAAAAAATATTATGGGAGAAAAAATTTGACATACAAAATCGCTATTATCGGAAGTGGACCAAGTGCATTTTATGCCGCTCAAGCATTATTTAAATCTGATCATAAAATCGTTGTTGATATGTTCGAAAAACTACCAACCCCATTTGGTCTTTTACGCGGAGGGGTAGCTCCCGATCACCAACAAATGAAAACAGTAAGTAAAGCGTATGAGAAAATTGCAAGTGATGAAAATTTTCGATTTTTTGGTAATGTTGAAATCGGTAAAGATATTACTTTACCTGACTTGAAAAAATATTATAATTCCGTAATTTTAGCTATCGGTGCTGAAACGGATCGAAAAATGAATATTCCCGGGGAAAACTTAGATGGTTCTCAAACGGCAACTGAATTTGTGGCCTGGTACAACGGTCAGCCTAAATACCAAGATTACACATTTAATCTTTCAGGGGAAAATGCAATTGTAATAGGTCAAGGAAATGTCGCTGTTGATGTTACTCGAATTTTAGCCAAACCAATAGAAGAACTAGAAAAAACAGACATTACAGATAACGCAATACAAAAATTAAATCACAGCAAAATTAAGAATATATATATGATCGGCCGTAGAGGACCCGTTCAAGCTGCTTTTACCGAATTAGAATTAAAAGAACTTGGAAATATTAAAGGGGTAAACCTTATTATTCATGATGATTTAGATTTATCCAATAACGATAAAGAAGAAATCAAAGCCTCAACAAAAGCCAGAAAAAACATAGCTCAACTAACAGAATTTAAATCAAAGCCGTTGGTTAAAGAAAATCAGAAAAATATTCACATCATGTTTTACTCAAGTCCAGTTGAAATACTAGGAAATTCTAAAATAGAAAAGATTAAATTTGAGAAAAATCGACTTGATGGCGATGCTGGCAAGCAGAAAGCAAGACCTTCTGGCGAATTTTTTGAATTGGATTGCGATATTTTGTTACGCAGCATTGGCTATCATGGCGTGCCATTCAAGGGATTGCCTTTTGATGATCGTAATGGAATTATTCCTAATAATAAGGGGCAAGTAATAAATATTGATAAATCACCAGTGAAGGATATATTTGTTACAGGATGGATAAAACGTGGACCATCTGGCGTTATCGGAACAAATCGCTCTGATAGTATTGAAACAGTAGCGACCTGTTTAGATTCAATTGTCAATTCTAAAATTGAATTAGATAAGGATATTTTAGACGTATTAAATGAATCGAAGATTCAGTATCTTACATACAAGGACAAAAAAAAGGTAAACCCAGAGAAAAACTAACTTCTATTAAAAAAATAATGGAAATATTAAATAAATAATGGTTCTTTTAAAATCAAATCAACCTAAATTCAATAAAAAATATCCACCCTTTAAACTAAAATCAACATCTATAGCACAACGGCATTCAGATGAACTTAAAAAAGAAAATGGTTTGTTTATCATATTTACCTGCAATCATTGTCCATATGCACATGCATATTGGGGTCGTTTAATACGTGATTTTAATAAAATCAATCAATTAGGTTTTGGTATGGTAGCAATTAATCCAAATATAAACCCTGATTATCCACAAGACTCATTTGAAAATATGATGAAACTACAAGTTGAATTTAAGCTTCCATTTGAATACCTTGTTGATGAAGATCAAGAAATTGCAAAAGCATATGATGCTCAGTGCACTCCTGATTTTTATGTTTTAAATTCCAATTATGAATTAATGTATCGTGGTGCTTACGACAATAATTGGAAAAACGAAAATGAAGTTACCAATAATTATTTACTTGATGCATTACACAATGTCAAAAACAATAAACAAAACAAGGATCAAAAAATACCAAGTATGGGCTGCTCAATCAAATGGCTATGAAAAAAGTTATATTACTCCTAAGCGCTATCGTTATTTGCCTAATCGGATTTATTCTTAATTATAAAATTGATTCAAATAAAGTAATAAAGGAAATATTACCTCAAAAAGAACAAGTGATCGATGAAGCTCACTTTGTTTTCAAACCCATTTATGAATACAACAAAAAACAAAAAAAATTAAAGTTGCTGGTTGAAATAACCAGTTATATTCATGACGACTTATTGAATCTAAATTATAAAGAAATTTCGATGGTTGAATTTAACAATGAGCTTTATAAGGCCATTGAATACAAAATTATTGAAAAATCAAAACATAAGCTAATAGCAAATATTATTTTTAATCCAACTAATTTCCAATCAACTCAACCATTTGGCATTAGACTATTTACATATTCTGATAATGAGATCAATTGGAATTAGTTTTTTTATCATCTTACTTAATATTAGTGTTTTAAGTTTTGATCACATATTTACCAAAATCCCTAAAGAATTAAATGAAACTGATTATATTTTTGTTGTTGAAATCAAAACACAAACAAATTACCTTTTTTATAAAAAAACATTGATTGATCAATTTTCCGTATCCACTGGGTCTAGAACACGGTATAAAGGAAATCGAGAAATGAAAGAAGGTATTTGGCGTTTAAGCCAAAGAATATCAAAAAACTTAGCACCGATTTATGGTGCTCGACTAATATATTTAGATAAGTACAATCAACAAAAAAAAGAATTTTTCAGAACAAATAAAGCATTTCACGGAACGAATGAACCATTTAATATTGGGAAGCCAACGTCAATGGGCTGTGTTTATCATTTTGATGAAGATATTTTAGATATTTATTCCTACATTCCAAAACATACTTTGGTAATTACAGTAAAAAATGTATAAGAAATTATGTTAACATTTAAAAATGAAAAAAATAATTTATACGTTAGTTACAATAATTACATTTATTCCATTCTTTTT
>JAYNJH010000001.1:39345-40443 GCA_038109885.1 Candidatus Margulisiibacteriota bacterium
ATTCAGAAATTTTTCAATTCAATAAAAAAAATACCGTAACCTTGCCCAAATATTTTTTGGAATTAAAATTAAGGCACCCATATATCCAAAAAATAAATAGTATTGACGAGCTTAATTCATCTCAAATTATTTTATTACCTTGGAATACAATTAATAATAATTTAAAAGCAATTCCAATCACTAACAACTACTACACGAAAACAAATAAAGGAACAATACAAGTGTTTTCGTTCCGATTAAGTAATGATGGTTATTTAGATTTTCTATCCAATAATATTGAAATTACGATTGGCGGAACCGTTGTATTAGCAAGAGGCGTTCATAAAGCAATCCAAAGAAATAATAATATCCATTTTCCATGGAATGGAACTCGCCATTTATTTGAAGGGTCAGATATAAATGTTATAAATTTTAAGTCGCCACTAGTTGAAGATTTTTCTTACCCAAAATCATCCTGGGTCCTTGTTGGAAAGAAAATTTATGCAAAAGCACTTCAAGAACTTAATATAAATGTAGCCTCAATTGCAGGAAATCACATGGGAGATGCAAAAGAAAGTGGTTTTTTAGAAACAATACAAACTTTAAATCAAAATAATATTATTCACGTTGGCGGGGGAATAAATTTTAAAGAAGCATATCAATGTAAAGTTATTCAAAAAAAATCAACTCGAATTGGATTCTTAGGTTTCAATAATGTAATGGGATCCATTTCTAAAGCAAATAAAAATAAACCTGGAATTGCTTGGCTGGATAAAGACGCACTTTTTAGCATTGAAACTTGTAAGAAAAACGTTGATTTTTTAATTGTATTGGTTAATTGGGGAACTGAATACACCCATTATCCACGTAATCGAGAACGAAACTATGCACATCAAATGGTGGACGCTGGTGCAGACTTAATTATTGGAGATCAGGCGCATTGGGTTCAAGCTCATGAGAAAATAAAAGATTCCCATGTATCCTATGGATTAGGAAATTATATTTTTGATCAACATTGGTCACAAAAAACAACTGAGGGAATTATTCAAAAATTTACCATTTATAATAGTAAACTATCCTCGATTAAAACCATTCCAATCCATTTAATTCTTACTGGTG
>JAYNJH010000001.1:40453-49557 GCA_038109885.1 Candidatus Margulisiibacteriota bacterium
GGTGAAGTTAAAGAGATTTTCAATCAGTCTGATCGATATAATGAGGTATTAAAAGCATACAATTTGAAATTAACAGATCATAATATTAAATATAATAAAAATAATAAAAACATTTGATATCTTGTTTAATCGATGATAACATCTTTACAAATTTGGAGGTAACATGACAACAAAAGAACTCATTCATTTTAAACGATCTTACGGGCTAAATGAAATAGCGCTTGTACCTTCATCATTTACAATTGATCCAGACATTGTTGATATTTCAACTAAAATTGGAGACCTTAAGCTTAATATTCCGATTATTGGTTCAGCTATGGATAGTGTTGTTAGCCCAAAAACGGCAAGTATCCTTGGGAATTATGGGGCTTTAGGCGTCTTGAATTTAGAAGGTGTTCAAACAAGATACGAAAATGCAGATGAAATTCTGGAGAAAATTGCAGCGGTGTCTAAAGCTGATTATGTTGACTTAATGCAAAAGATTTATAAAGATGAGCCAGTTAAAGAAGACTTGATTCGAAAACGAATTAAAGAGATTAAATCCAGTGGTGCTCCAGTTGTTGTTTCTGCAACACCAGTGAGTGCTAAGAAATATGGAAAAATAGCCAGTGAAGAAAAAGTAGATGCATTTTTAATTCAATCTACAGTGGTATCGACAAAACACAAAAGTGCAAAAGGTGTTGAAGCACTGGATTTAGATCAATTTTGTAAAGATATGGATGTCCCAGTATGGGTTGGTAATTCTGCAACATATGAAGTTACTGGAACTTTACTAAGAACTGGTGTCAAAGCAATATTTGTTGGTATTGGCCCCGGTGCTGCATGCACAACACGAGGCGTCTTAGGCGTTGGTGTTCCGATGGCAACATCAATTGCTGACGCAGCAAAAGCAAGAGACGATTACTTTAATGAATCAGGAGTTTATGTCAGTATTATCGCTGATGGTGGAATTGTAAATTCGGGTGATATCTGTAAAGCACTAGCGTGTGGTGCGGATGCAGTAATGATAGGGTCCCCCTTAGCACGATCTACAGAGGCGCCAGGAAAAGGCTTCCATTGGGGCATGGCAACACCTAACGCTGTGTTACCTCGTGGTGCCCGAGTTGAAGTTGGTACAGTTGCATCTCTTGAAGAAATCCTCTTAGGTCCGTCTAAATCAGATGATGGTTCACAGAATTTAGCCGGGGCTATTCAAACATGTATGGCTACCGTTGGAGCTGAAAAAATTTCAGATTTACACCAGAAAATTGAGGTTATTGTAGCACCATCATTACTAACTGAAGGTAAAGTATATCAAAAAGTACAAAACTTAGGCATGTATAAGTAAATGATCCTTATTCTCGATTATGGATCTCAGTATACTGAATTAATCGCACGTAGAATACGTGAAATCAATGTTTATTCAGAAGTAGTAAAACACGATATTAGTATTGAAGAAATAAAAAAGAAAAATGCTAAAGGCATAATTTTATCTGGTGGCCCTGCTTCAGTAAGTGATCAAGGCGCACCAAGTATTAATACCACTATCTTTAATTTAAATATTCCAATTCTTGGCATATGTTACGGAATGCAACTAATTGCAACCAATTTATCAGGAACGGTATCCCCATCATCAACCAGAGAATATGGCGGCTCCAAATTATCTGTTATAAAGGACTCTAAATTATTTTCAAATGTTCCCAAAAACATTGATATTTGGATGTCACATAGTGACAGTGTAAAAGATGTTCCGCATGGCTTTGAAATCATAGCAAAAACGCCAACATGTAATGTGGCATCATTTGAAAACGAATCAAAAAGCATTTTTGGAATTCAGTTTCATCCAGAGGTATCTCATACTGAGTTTGGCGCAAAGATTATTGAGAATTTTATCGTTGATATTTGTAAGGTTGAACAAACATGGACCAGTGAAACATTTATTTCTCATTCGGTGAATCTAATTAAAGATCAAGTTGGTAATAAAAATGTTTTATGTGCGTTATCCGGTGGGGTAGACTCATCCGTAGTTGCAGCATTATTACATAAGGCCATAGGTTCGCAATTAACTTGCATGTTTATTGATACTGGTTATATGCGAATCAATGAAGGGCAAAGAATTAAAGATGTGTTTGAAAAGCAATTTAAAATTAATTTAATCTATATTAATGCCCAAAATGATTTTTATGAAAAACTGGAGGGTATCTCCGAACCAGAGAAAAAACGAAAAGTTATTGGAAACGAGTTTATAAGAGTATTCGAAAGAGAGGTTAAAAAACTTTCAATTGATATTCCATTCTTAGCTCAGGGCACACTTTATCCGGATGTAATAGAATCTGCTAAATTTGGCGTTGCTAGTACAGCACAAACAATAAAAACACATCATAATGTGGGTGGATTACCGGAAGATATGGATTTCAAAATCATTGAACCACTAAAAATGTTATTTAAAGATGAAGTTCGTCAAGTTGGCTTATCCCTTGGATTAACCGAAGATATTGTTTATCGACACCCATTTCCTGGACCAGGGTTAGCCATACGTATTTTAGGCGAGCCAACCAAAGAACGAGCCCAAATTTTACAAAAAGCTGATGCCATTGTAATGGAGGAAATAAAATCAGCCGGGTTATATAGAGATATTTGGCAAGCGTTTGCCGTATTACTTCCGGTTAAATCCGTAGGCGTTATGGGCGACCAACGTACCTATCAAAACACATGCGCTATTCGTTGTGTCACATCAGATGATGCAATGACCGCCAAATGGGCAAAGATTCCATATGACGTTCTAGAAAACATTTCATCACGAATTATTAATGAGGTGGATGGGATTAATCGAGTAGTTTACGATATATCCTCCAAACCACCTGCCACAATTGAATGGGAATAAAAAACGAGTATTTAAAGTTTTTTCCTAATAGTAACTTGTGGAGTAAAAGTTGCTGGTTTTTTTTCTAAACCTTTAGAAATAAGCTCACTAGAACTTTTTTTAAAAACGGCTGATGAAATTCGCTGAGAAACGGTTTTATTTAAAGAGTATTTTTTAATAAAGCTGAAAACAAAAGTCATAATAGAAGGGTATAACTAATTTTACCATTCGCATAAAGAAATTCCATCATTTGAATTAACCCATTTTGTTGAATCACAAACACACAATCGATATGAAGAGGTTAATGCAATTGCGCCATCCGTTTCAGTAGTACAAGATTTGGGTTGAGAAGAATATTTTTTTAACTTGGCAAATCCATTTATGTCCAATGTGGCCTGAGGCGACCCTGTTGAAATCCCCACATTACCACCATCTTGAACTTCAAATCGAGACGTTCCATTCACATCTAAAACTTCGATGATTGATCGACTTGGACTTGGATTCGCTGTTGGAACACTTGCAATTAATAACGTCGGGCCAAACTCAGCTGTTCCAATATTTGTTGTTCCAACAGAGGATTGATATCTTGAGAGGGAATGTGCAAATAAATTAACACCGTTACTTGCAATAGAATAACCACTATGAACGCCATTGTAACCAATACTTAATTGTCCCGAATTATTCACATTTAACAACGTCTGATTAGAAGCATTAACTAATTGAATTGGTGAAGATAACGTACTCGTTAATCGATTAATTTTAAATTCAGCTCCACTGGTAGTACCTATCGTGAATTTAGATCCTGTCCAGGCAAGATTATTAGCAAGTTTGATCGTATTGCCCTCAACAACAACACCATTTTCCCCGTTAAATAAAATACTTGAATTATTCGATGGAATCCATGAGTCCCCATTCCAAGTTAATTGCTGACCTAAAACCGCATTTTGAGAAGCCAATCGCAACCCATTATCGGCATGAAGAATTTGATCAGATACTAATGTTTTTCTAACCCATTCACCATTTTTAACTATGAAAATATCATCTGTATTCGAATCTTCAAGCGAAAATGCCCAGCCATTATTAAAAACAATATTGGAGTTAGTCGTTGGTAAAGAAAAATAATCCCATTGATTATTTCGAAATAACAATATGGAATCATTAACTAGGTTTGCCGTACTAATATCTAAATGATGATCTGAATAAGTTAGTAAAGCGCTGGTTGTCAAATTAATCGGACGCCATTGCTCATTCTGGTAAACTAAAAAATCACCTTCATTTGCATTCATTGAAGATAATATTAACTGGTTGCCAATCAACTGAATCGAAGTCGTAACCGTATTTGAAATTAGATCTTGAATGTTTAATGAATGCTGACCAACATCACCAAAAGAATTAATTGTTAAGAAATCACTCATCCCTGAATTGAGTGTAGATCGAATTCTAAGATTTCCGTTAATATCCAAGGTTGCCTGAGGATTTGATATCTTAATACCGACATTATGATTAGGGCTTGCAATTAAATGAACGTCATCATAAATCCAATACGAATCTGGCTCAACGGTATTTATGTTAGAGCTTGCCGATAAGTTTTTCCAATGGGTACCATTCCAACCTAAAAAGTTTGAACCATCAAAAATCAAACTTCCAGCCGAGACATTGGACAATGAACTTAGAGCTTGAGTGCGCATACGAATTGTGCCATTCACGTCCAATGTTTCAGATGGAGAAACCCCAATTCCTAGTGCATTATTTGAAACAAATAATGGTTCAGCGAAATAAAGCTTTTCATTTTGAAATTTTATTTCCGTTGAGGATGGATTGATTGATTTAAATGAATTCCCCGACCAAACCAAAAAATGATTTGAAGTTACATTTGAATCATTAATTTGGATTCCCGTGTTAGTTAACTTGAATGAGATATCATCAACAATATGACGTTTATAAAGCCCTCCGTTACTATCTGTAACAACAACAGAGTTTAGCGTATTTTTAGTTGAAATTATTTGTGGTTCAGGAAAATCAAGCTTGGTCCAACCATTTTTCCAAAAATAGTATTTGATGTTCCTGGAACTAAGGAGGTGATTGTTTTAGATGGCAATTTAAGATAATCTAAATCTCCAGAATTAATTCGTTCCCAAACACCTGAGTTGAATAAGTAATAGTCTTGATTAAAATAACGAATTTCACCATTACCATGTAATGGTAGTGTCAAATCAGTTGATATAATCTCTAGAGGATTAGAGGTAGCAACAAAAAGTTGATTATCGCGAACAATAAATTGATCAGATAATTCAGTTGATATAAGCGAATTATTATTTGATAAAAGCATGTAATGATTTGAATCATTAAAATAAAAATCAGTTAAAGGTGAAATGGTCCCATTAGAATCTATTTTCAGTATCATATTATCAAGACTTGAATTTACCACTAAGGGACTGGCACCTGTTTGTGTTTGTAATATATTTACAGAAGCCACTAGGGATTGAATTGATGAAGTCAAATCGGTGATAGCGGTTTGACTTGTTGATACTGTATTACTTAATTCACTAAGACTGGATTCAAGGTTTTGCCAAATTGGTCCTGATATTTTTTTGCCATTATTAAAAATGATTCCATTAGTTGAGTCTAAAAATGACAGATTTCCATTAACTGTTAGTTTAGATGAAGGATCAGTTGTACCAAGGCCAACATTTCCAGATTTGGTATATATAGCATCCGTATCATTTAATTGAGACGAACGATGGGATTGAATTGAGAATAAGGTCGGGTGAATTGGGAACTCAATTAAACTATCTTCTATCTTTAATTGAATTCGTGGCTTTAAAAGAAAATTCAAATTCTCAAAAGGGCCTATAATAAATTCAGTAAAGCCATCTTTAAAAAAGATGGTTTGATTTTGGGTCCAATACGTTTTATTTGTAGCGTTATCAACCAATAACAGTTCAACAGCGTAGTTACCGTTTAATAAGCCGGAACGAGCATCGGTTAAGGTCATTTGAATAACAGATGTTTGATCAAATCCAAATGAATAAATCGAAAGAAAACAAAATAAAATCAAAAATATTTTTTTCATATAACAATATCTGAGAATGCAGTATAGAAATACCCAGAATTTCAACAAATAAAACATTGATATTTCTTGATGAATAAATTCATTTTTTGCCCAATGTAGTCAAGAAAAATAGGGGATGATATACTTCATTTTAATGAAAAAAAAGTTATTTACTTTAATATCGCAAGGCTGTCGGTTAAATCATTCGGAAACCGCGGGGTTAGTAAATGAATTTAAAGCTCATGGCTATAATGAAGTTGGGTTAGAAAGTAATCCAGAGTTAATCGTTGTAAACACATGTACCGTCACAGAAAATGGAGATAAAGACACAATAAAATTAGTAAGAAAAATTAATTCCTCATGTAGTAATCCCAATATTGCCCTCATTGGCTGTCAATCACAAATTAAAAAAGATGCGCTTTTAAAGCTTGAAAATGTAAATTGGGTTGTAGGAAATGAAAATAAAGAAACCACAGTATCATTGATAACTCAAAATAAACCAGGGCTTTATGTAAAGAAAATTGAAAAAAAACCATTTTTTCAGTCGTTTTCAAGTTTTGATCCTAAACACACACGAGTAAATTTAAAAATTCAAGATGGCTGTGATTTTTATTGTTCATTTTGCATTATCCCATTTGCAAGAGGCCCAGCAAGGAGCCGAGATTTTAACAATATTATTGACGATGCAAAAGGGCTAATCAATTTAGGAGTCAAAGAAATTGTCTTAACTGGCATTAATTTAGGAACTTATGAAAATAACGGCTATGGATTCTATGAGTTATTAGAGGCGCTACTCAAGATTTCACCAACAACCCGAATTCGTATTTCCTCCATAGAGCCAACAACCATCGACATACGATTAATTGAGTACTGGATAAAATATCCAAACTTCTGCAAATATTTACACCTTCCTATACAAAGTGCAACCGATGATATTCTAAGATCAATGAGACGAAAATACACAGTCAAAGATTATATGACTTATATTGATCAAATAAGAAAGTCCATTCCAGAAATATGCATTGGTACCGATGTCATTGTTGGTTTTCCTGGCGAGTCCAATCAATTATTTAAAGAAACATACGATCAACTTTCAAAATCTGAAATTAATTACTTTCATGTATTTAGTTATTCAGAACGGCAAATGGCGCATGCAAGAAAGTTTACTGAACAAGTTGAACGTTCTGAAATAAAAAAACGAAGTGAGTTATTACGAAATCTTCATTCTCAAAGATGGCAAAAATACATGAAAAGCAAAGTAAATCAAAATGCAAATGTGTTATTTGAGCAAAAAAAACAAGGGGCATGGATTGGAACAACCGAGAATTTTATTAAAGTAAAAGTTGATTCAAACCAAAACCTTAAAAATAAACTTTGCCAAATAAATTTAACTTCGGTAGAACATAATAATATGTTAGGAGAGTTGATTTGAAAAAAAATATTTATATTGAAACCTATGGTTGTCAAATGAACGTATATGACTCAGAATTGGTAACACGAATTTTATCAGATGCCGATTATAATATCAGCAAACAGTTTGAGAGTGCAGATATTGCTTTATTGAACACATGCTCAGTTAGAGAGAATGCCAATAATAAAGTTCTAAATCGAGTTCATGAGCTCAAGCAAGGAAATCCCAACATATTAGTTGGAATTTTAGGTTGTATGGCCACCAACTTTAAAACAGATTTGCTAAGCAATAAAAAGTTAAAAATTGACCTTATCGCAGGTCCTGACAGTTATAAACAACTGCCAGCATTAATATCGGATGCATTGGATGCAAATCAAAGTGAAAAGCCATTTGATGTAACATTATCCGAATTTGAAACTTATGACCAAGTCTTTCCATCCCGAGGCGATGGCGCAAATGCCTGGATTGCTATTATGAGGGGGTGCAATAATTTCTGCACATTTTGTGTTGTACCATACACCAGAGGAAGAGAACGAAGTCGTTCAATTGAATCTGTTATTGATGAAGTAAATCGACTTGTTGAAGACGGATATAAACAAGTAACACTATTAGGTCAAAACGTAAATTCATATCGCTATGGTAATGCAACATTTACAGACTTATTACATGAGGTCAGCACAAAAACAAAAATACAACGAATACGATTTACATCCCCACATCCAAAAGATTTTCCAGATGACTTATTAGATTTAATTGCAACTAGAGATAATATTTGCAAACAAATTCATGTGCCACTTCAAGCTGGAAATGATCGAGTATTAAAAAAAATGAATCGAACATACACAAAGGAAGAATTTTTAAATTTAGTAGAAAAAATGAAAACAAAAATACCTGGCGTATCGCTTTCAACTGATATAATAGTCGGCTTTCCAACTGAAACCCATAAAGAGTTTCTAGAAACAGTTGAAGTTTGTGAGCGTATTAAATTTGACCACGCCTATATTTTCAAATATTCAGAACGGCCAAATACAAGGGCGGCACTTAAATTTAAAGATGATATTACTAATGAAGAAAAAAAAGAACGAATTACTTTGTTAGTCGGCAATCAAAAAAAGCATTCATTAGAAAAAAATAGTCGCTGGATAAACAAAACACAAGATATTCTCATTGAGCGGATTGAAGAAAAGCAAGTGGTTGGTAGAAATGATGGGAATGTTTTAGTTTATATACCCAATACAGATAATTCAATACGCGTTGGTGATATTATTTCTGCAGAAATAACTAATGCAACACCACATGGATTAAAAGCAAATTTAAATTAATTTAATAATTTAATCAAAGATTTTATTTGAGACGTTGTTTTAGAAAACCCTAAATGATTGATATTAAATTGAAAATGAGCCACATTCTTTGAAAGACGATCTCTCTCAAAACACAACTCTTCAAAAGATTTATCTTCTAAACCTATTATCCCACGCGTTTCAATATTTGGTATCCTATTTTTAATGTTTTTTGGCTCATCAAATAGATAAACCAAGATAACATTATTTCGAATAGCAGAAAGGGTGTCCTTTGCATAAACAAAGCTACCACCAGGTGCTAAAATGGTTTTAGGTTTTAAACTATTAACTACAAATTCTGCTTCAACTTTAATAAATTGATCCGAACCCAATTTTGTCTTCAATGATTCTAAATCTGTTTTAAAATGATTGATACTAAGATGATCTGTATCAATAAAACTAAAATTCAACTGTGATGCCACAGCCTTTGCTATTGATGTTTTTCCAACGCCCGCCATA
>JAYNJH010000002.1:0-11254 GCA_038109885.1 Candidatus Margulisiibacteriota bacterium
TTTTATCTCATCTTACCCTTGAAAAAAACACGACCGTGTAGCTGAAACATAATCCTTTAAAATTGGCTGGGATTGTATAAATTGCTGATCAATTTCCTGATTGGCAATGGTGGGGTCAAAAAAAACATTTGCTTCCGGCGTTGTATATAAGGATTGATATAAAAAACGAAACGGATAAATTTTAAGAAACAATGGAACTGAAGAAGCATCAGAATCCAACGATGTAGGCGCTTTATAAATCGGAGTAAGTTCTTCATAGTCGGTAACAACGTAGTGAGAAGAATCATGGTAAACAAGATTATTCGCTGTTAAGTTTTGATGGCGAAGTCCTGCTGAAAAAAGCAATTGGTTTTGCTGACTAAACATGGCGTAAACATTAGGCTTATCATCGCTAAACGAACCGAAGTCCTCGTAACTATAGCGAATATTGGAGCGTGTTAGTCGTAGTAAAAGGCCCATATTTAGAGTATTTTCATTGGTAATAAATTCAAAACCAATACATGCAAGCGGAAGTATTCCAGGCACTGTAAATTGATGGTACGATTGCACACGCATCAAATTTTCAAACTCCGCGCTCATAGACTCTTGCAGTAAGCCCCCAGTAACACGCGTATGAGTCTTTGAGGTTCCGGCCTGAGTTCGTTGATGGAACGAAACATACCCACCCAAAGGAGATCCAACACCTTTGCATTCGACTAAGTAAGGAACGTCACGAAACTTAACAACCATCGGTTCCCATGAATCCCGAACACGATGAAGTAATACCCCCGTTCGTGCCATTTCAGGCGCATTTTCAAGGGCATGCATTAAAACGGCATAGCGCACATGATTTGTTTTGGAATCCTCATCGGTGGCTGTTGTAAGAATCAATTGTTGATCAAACACCGACTGCAAGGATTGCGGTACATCAAACATATTCGGAATCATTAACCACTCAGATTGAGTCTGTATACATTTAATAGGAACAATCGTTGCAACCATACGCGCCGATTGACTTTTATCTTTAAAGAAAGGGGTATCGCCTGAAATACTTACAGGCAGATGCCCCTCACAGTAAAAACCAAGTAAATGTCTATTCAATTAAACAGATACAGGAGGCAACTGACGAACACGAATAACACCGTCAATGGCCAACAAATCGTTAATAACATCTTGATCAACATCTTGATCAAGATCAATAATATTATAAGCTACTTGATCCCGACTCTTATTCACCATCTCAGCAATATTTACACCCGCCTTAGCAATCACAGAAGTAATTTGTCCAATAACATTGGGCACATTCTGATTGATAATTGTAATTCGGTAAGGTGTTGAACGATCCAAATGACTGGCAGGAAAATTAACTGAATTTTCAATCGAACCATTAAGTAGAAAATTTTTAATTTGATTTGATACCATTATAGCGCAGTTATCTTCGGCCTCTGCAGTCGATGCGCCTAAATGTGGGATTGAAATCACATTTTTAGCATCAACAAGTTTTGGATTCGGGAAATCTGTAACATAGTTCGCAATATTACCTTGCTCTAATGCTTCAATCATGGCATCTTCATCAACCAATTCGTTACGTGAAAAATTAAGTAATACAGCACCTTTTTTAATCATTTGAATACGATCAGAACTAATAAACCCTTTAGTCTTATCGCTAAATGGAACATGAACACTAATATAATCACAATCACGGATCAATCGTTCCAAGCTTCCAGATCGAGACACCTCACTGGATAATTCCCAAGCTGCGTTGACCGAAATAAACGGATCATAGCCTTGAACATCCATCCCCAATGCCAACCCAGCATTCGCCACTTGTAATCCAATAGCCCCCAACCCAATAACTCCCAGCTTTTTGCCAATTAATTCTGACCCTTTAAAGCGAGATTTATTTTTTTCAACAAGCTCAGGAATCAAGGCCCCTTCACTTGAAATAGATTTAACGTACTCAATACCACCAATGATATCGCGCGCTGAAAGTAACATACCAACAATTACCAATTCTTTTACGGCATTCGCATTGGCACCCGGAGTATTAAATACAACAATCCCCGACTGAGTACAATCATCAACGGGTATGTTATTTACACCAGCACCAGCACGGCCGATAGCTTTTAAAGTTTCAGGAAACACATCATCGTGTAATTTATAACTTCGAAGAATATAGGCATCGGAATTACTTAATTCTGATGCTATTTCAAATGTATCTAAAGGGAATGTGTCCAATCCCTTAGACGAAACTTTATTATAAGTTCGGATTCGAAAGGTATAATCCTTATCGTTTTCTGAATTGTGGACTTTTTCTAGCACCGCGTTTGCCATATTTCTTACGCTCCTTTTCACGACGATCCTGAGTTAATAAACCATGCTGTCTTAACGTTGATCTAAAATCATCACTAATCGATAATAGCGCACGAGCAACACCTAACGTAGATGCTTCTGCTTGTCCAGTTAACCCACCACCAATTACGTCAATTCGAAGATCATATTTTCCTGAAAGGTTAACAATTTCTAACGGAGTTAATACCTTGTTTACTAACCGATCAGAACTTAAATACTCTAATGGGTCAAGGTGATTTATTTTAACAGTCCCTGTACCTTTAAATAACCAAACTTTAGCTGTAGATTCTTTACGTCTACCTGTTGCATAAATTGCATCAGCAGCAACTTTTAAAGCCTTTGGCTTAGCCACGGCTTTAGTTTTTTTTGTAACGTCTTTTGTAGTAGTTTTATCTGCTTTGGGTTGATCAACCTTTTTCTTAACAACTACCTTCTTCTTAACTGCAACTTTTTTAGGCGCAGACTTGGCAGTTTCTTTTTTTTCGTCGGTCTTTTTCTTAGCTGATGACATGATTATCCTTTCTTAAACAATTCAGGCTTCTGCGCGTCGTGTTGATGCGTATCACCCTCATAATAAAATACTTTCTTTTGTAATAAACGGCCATGAGAATTATGAGGTAACATACCATTCACAGCCTTTTTTAACGCTTCCGTTGGCTTTTTTTCCATTAAATGCTGTAACGATGTTTCTTTAAGTCCCCCAGGATAACCTGAATGACGATAATACTTTTTATCGGTTAACTTTTGACCAGTAACACGAATCTTTTCAGCATTAATAACAATAACGTATTGCCCTGTAAAAGCACCGGGCGTATATTGCGCTGAATACTTGCCTAAGACCAAAGAGGAAATATCTGAAGCTGCGCGACCCAAAACCTCTTCATTTGCATCATAAATTACCCAAGATTCTTGAATTGTATCTTTTTTTGGATAATATGATTTTAATTGTTTCTTTTTCATAAGATAACCACCTTATATTATTGTTAATATTTAATACCTGAAAGATGTAGCCCTTCAGCCGGTGCGAGAGAATAATTAATCGCTCGGTGAACACATAAATAATCTTTTAGGTACCTTATATTAGTAAAATTCACCATAGAATGCAAGAGTAAACCAACAATATGTCGAATCATTCGATACAAAAAGCCATCCGCTGTAATTTTGAAAGTAAAAATATCAATAGATTCACCAAACAATGTTTGATATTTATTACAAGTTAAATGAACATCAAAAATGGTTCGA
Organism: Candidatus Margulisiibacteriota bacterium; assembly: GCA_038109885.1. Lineage (GTDB taxonomy): Bacteria > Margulisbacteria > Marinamargulisbacteria > UBA817 > UBA817 > UBA817. Next base: position 3,574 of record JAYNJH010000002.1, read on the forward strand.
ATAGTTGATTTAGAGTCCGATACATTAGATAAATATCGAAAATTTCGACGACCACAAAAAATAGAACGCAATTGCTCTGTAGATGGAATAAACTGAGGATCTTGATCTAAGTAAGCAACCGTATCTAATAGGTAATGAGGAATGGTTGAATCAAACGTAAAAAAATAGGTATACGTTCGAGACTTGGCAGAAGATAACGCATGAAATTCAGAAGAAACCAATTGGATAGATCGAATAAAAATGCCAACCTTCACTAAAGACCGATTTAAACGTTTTAAAACCTTTATTTCATTAAATGTAAAATCAAGATCGACATGAAAATGCATAATGGCCGCACTAACTCTCGAATCCGTCCGACCAGCCGGAATACATCGTACAGTTACTTTAAATAATTGATTGAGCGCTTGTTCAACTGAATTAAAAACAGTATGGTCTGAAACTTGCTTTTGAGACCCCTTAAATTTCCCCCCCTGATAAGAAATTATAAATTGATATCGATTTACCAAAACCGAGAATTAAGAAAATTCGATTTGTGAAACCGGTGATGCATCACCACGACGAAAACCCAATTTAATTAATCGAGTATACCCACCATTAACATCATTATATTTTTTAGAAATCACATCAAATAACTTTTTAACCGCGTCCTTATTTGGAAGCAACTTTAATGCCTGACGACGTGCATGTAAATCACCTCGCTTAGCTAAAGTAATTAATCGTTCAATGTAACGTTGAGTTTCTTTCGCTCTAACATCAGTTGTTTTAATCTTTTCATGGTTAATTAATGATAACGATAGTGAACGCAACAATGCAATTCGTTGATCAGTTGGTTTACTTAATTTTTTATTACCTTTTTTATGTCTCATAAATTACCCCATTATTTCATCTGAACTTAAAACCAAGTCATACTCTTTCAACTTAGCATTAATTTCCTCAGCACTTTTCTTTCCGAAATTTTTAATATTATATAAGTCAGTCAAATCTTTTTTAATCAATTCACCTACGGTATTGATATTCGCTTTCTTTAAACAATTTAAAGATCGCGCAGATAACTCTAAATCTTCAACTGAAATTTCAAAAACTTGATTATTTTCTGAGTCAGCTACATCACCTGAATCTTCATCTTCAATACTAACATCTTCAAATACTGGTCTACGATTTAATTCACCAAATAAACTAAGGCTATCCATCAATTTTGATCCCGCTTTTTTCATGCAATCCTCAACAGACACACTTCCATTGGACCATAACTCAATTTTAAGTTTCTCATAATTTAAATCCTGGCCTACACGTGTATCTTCAACCACATGATTAACACGATCAACCGGTGAAAACGATGAATCCAAAAATATTCTAGAAATTTCAGCATTATTACGATCTTGATCCTCTGATGCTCGGTAACCAATATTCTGTTCAATTTGAAATTCAAGCTTTACTGAGGTCTTTTTATCTGTAATCGAGAATAAATGCTGATCAGGATTTATTATCTGTACCTCAGGTGGACATAATAAATCTGATGCTTTAACTTCTTTTTCACCAGAGACCTCTAATTTAATTTTACGTTGATCATTATCACCCAGCAATCCAAAAACAACACTTTTAATATTAAAAATAATATCTAATACATCTTCTTGTACGCCTTCAATAACATCAAATTCATGTCGTACACCTTCAATCGATACTGAAATTGGCGCAACGCCTTCTACTGAAGACAGAATCACACGACGTAATGAATTCCCCAATGTTAACCCCATGCCACGCTCTAGTGGTGACATCTCAAAAACACCGTAGTTTTCTTCAATTTGATCAAATTTTACCCATGTATCTAAATTTTTCAAAATTAACCTCCTTGTTTTATACTCGACGTCTTTTCTTAGGACGACATCCATTATGTGGCATTGGCGTACGATCTGTAATTGAACGAATAACCAATCCAGCAGATTGCAATGCACGAATCGCAGTTTCACGACCAGCGCCCGGCCCTTTAACATTAACATCAACTTCTAGGACACCCATATCAACGGCCTTTTGACCCGCATCCTCAGCCGCTAACTGAGCAGCAAATGGTGTGCCTTTTTTACTACCTTTAAATCCCATCATCCCTGTGGATGCCCAGGATAAAACGTGACCGGAAGTATCTGTAATTGAAACAATTGTATTATTAAATGTTGATTTAATATGCGCAACAGCGACAAGTACATTTCGAGATTGTTGTTTGGTTTTTTTATTGGTTGCCATAATTCCTCCTATGCAGCTTTCTTCTTACCTGCAACGGCAATTTTCTTACCTCGTTTAGTACGAGCATTTGTATGCGTCCGTTGACCACGAACCGGTAGTTTTAATTTATGCCGACGTCCTCGATAAGATGAAATCTCTTCAAGACGACGAATATCTTGCATATTTGAAATTCGAAGATCACCTTCAACACTGTAGGTTCTCACCTTATCACGAATGCTAACAACTTCACTTTCAGTTAAATCTTTTACTCTCTTTGAAGGGTCTAATCCTAAATCATTTATAATTTTCTTTGATAAAAACGGACCAATTCCGAATATATAAGTTAAAGCGATAATTAAACGCTTGTCTTTTGGTAAGTCTACACCGACAATACGAGCCATTAAGTTATTCCTCCTATCCTTGTTTCTGCTTATGCTTTGGATTTTCGCAAATAACCATTACTCGGCCTCTTCTGCGAATCGTTCTACATTTGTCACACATTTTTTTTACTGATGCTCTTGTTTTCATTTTTTCCTTCTAACACATTAAATAAGATAATTTATTTAATAATTTTTATCAGATTATTAATTTAACGTGAAATCTATGTTTAGGCAATGGTTACCATATATTTTTTTCACATTCAATTAATTTCAACCCGTAATTGTTAAAATTTCAACTCCTTTACTTGTAATTAATATTGTATTCTCATAATGTGCAGACCATTTCCGATCTTTTGTCACAATGGTCCAGTCGTCATCCAACGTTTCAATACCAGGCACGCCTAGATTAACCATGGGTTCAATGGCCATCGTCATACCCTCGTAAAGTTTCATCCCAGCCCCCTTTTTACCGTAATTAGGAATCAGTGGCTCCTCATGTAGAGACTGACCAACGCCATGACTATAAAGGTCACGAACAACCGTAAGTCCATTGGATTCAATATGAGATTGAATGGCATGAGAAATATCACCCAAGCGCGAACCTGCCTTAATACCTTCCATCCCTTTAAAAAATGAATCTTGAGTAACTTGAGCTAAAAATCGAGCCTCTTCAGAAACATTACCAATTAAGAAAGTACGTGCGGCATCCGCATAATACCCATTATATTTAACTCCGATATCAATGGAAACAATATCCCCGTCAAAAAAAACCTTATCGGCATAGGGAATACCATGTACAATTTCTTCATTTTTAGAGATACAAGACGAATATTTATAACCTTGATAACCTAAAAAACCAGGAGATGCGCCATTACTTTCTATGAAATCTTTAACCAACTGATCAACAACCAGGGCAGTTATACCCTCTTGAATTTCACAAGAAATATGATCAAATGTATTGGAAAGGATTCTTCCCGCAATTCTCATAGAGTCAATTTTTTCAGTCATTGACATACTTAGCGAGACAATTGAAAAGATTCAAGTAATTGAACCAATTCATTCGTAATTTCCTGAATGGATTTTAAACAATCAATTTGGATCACATGATCCCCATAAAAAGAAAGTAATGGTGAGGTTTCCTCAATATAAACATTATACCGATGCGTTACCTTTTCAGGAGTATCATCCTTACGAGTAATCAAGTGCAGTTGCGCTTCCTCAGGGGCAGGATTTGAAAATTTATGATAAACTTTATTGTTTCTCGCATCCACCTGGCGACCCGATATACGAATAATAGATTCATCCAGAGATAAATTAAAATAAAGAACCGACGATACTGAAAGCTGGAATTCAGCAAGCAAATCGTTAAATGCATTCGCTTGGTCTAGCGTTCGAGGAAACCCGTCAAATATAACACCCTTAACTTGTTGCGCAACCAAAGATTTAAGGTGATGACGTATTATATCCAAAATAATATCATCTGATACTAAATTCCCCGCATGAATAACGGATTGAACTTTTTGCCCTAACTCAGATCCTGACTTTACCTCTTCACGTAATAAATCCCCGGTCGATAAATGAACATAATTAAACTGATCTTTTAAAACTTGAGCTTGTGTCCCCTTACCAGATCCAGCTGGGCCTAAAAAAACCAAAATATTCACGAAACCATACCTTCATACTCTTTTTGCAAAATAAAACTATCGATTTGTTTTAATAAATCCAATGAAACGCCAACAATAATCAATAATGCAGTTCCACCCAACCCCATAAAACTATTTACATTCGTCGAGGCTGCGCCAATAATAGGTAAAAGTGCTATTAAAGATAGAAAAAATGCCCCGAAAAAAGTCAACTTTGTCACAATGGCCTCCAAGAATTTTTCAGTAGGTTTTCCTGGACGAACCCCCATAATAAAGCCACCATATTTTTTAATATTAGTCGATAGTTCAGAAGGACTAAACGAAATTGCGGTATAAAAATAAGTAAAAAAGAAAATTAAAAAGCAAAACATACCATTATATAAAAAACCATCATAAGAATAATATTTTGAAAAAAAAGTTTGAATCGCTTCAATGGGAATAAAATTTGAAATAACCAATGGAAACTGTAAAAGCGCAGAGGCAAAAATAATGGGTAAAACCCCCCCCTGAATTAAACGCAATGGAATAAACGTGGATTGGCCTCCGTACATTTTTCGACCGACAACACGCTTTGCATACTGAACACCAATTTTTCGCTGCGCTTCTTGAATAATCACAATTGAAAAAATCATAAAAATCAAAATAATAACCATAATAACAACACTAATCGGATGTGTACCGGCTTGAATTAATCCAATCGAGTTTTTAACATAAAATGGCATTTGAGAAATAATACCAATAAAAATTAATAACGACGCACCATTACCAATCCCATTCTCAGTCATAAGCTCACCAATATACATTACCAAACAGGCACCGGCAACAAGACCAACCATGGAATATACGAAAAAGAACGGAAAAGATACATTCGGCAACAGAAACGTTTTAAATCCAAGCGTAATAACAATTGCTTGAATAATGGCTAGAAGAACCGTTATGTAGCGAGTTAATTGAGATATCTTCTTACGTCCGGCTTCGCCTTCTTCTAAAATAGACTTTAACTCGGGAATAACAAATGACATCAACTGCATAATAATAGAAGCATTAATATAAGGTAAAATTCCCAAAGAAAAAATTGAAAATCGACTAAAAGACCCACCTGAAAATAAGTCAATAAAAGAAATCAAACTATTTGAACTTACTAAATTACTTAAGTCAGATAAATCTATTCCAGAAATTGGAATATGTGAACCTAACCGATAAATAACCAGCATAACTAACGAATACAATAACCGTCGTTGCAGATCCTTGTACTTAAATATAGACGAGATAAACCCCATTAACTTATTGTAACAATAGCACAGCCAATTTTCTCTAATTTTTCTTTCAGAGAACCTGAAATAGCTTGAAGTTCAATTGAATTATTCTTAAAATTTTCTGGAAAAGATCAAACAATCTTTACCAGATCAGCCTTACCAACGTAACCAAAATCGATTAAATGTTTAAATTCTATCGTTTCATCAAAACGCGATAAGGTTAAATTTTCTAAATTAATTATTTTATATTTAATTTTAAAAATATTAGTAAAACCACGTTTTTTAGGAATTCGTTTATACAAGGGATTTTGCCCACCCTCAAAACCACGTTTCCGTGAAAACCCTGAACGAGATTTCTGCCCTTTATGCCCACGACCACATTCGCCACCATAACCGGAGGCATTTCCACGTCCTACACGTTTACGATTTTTAGTTGATCCTTCAAAGGGAGTCAGTGTATCTAATGAAATGACGACCTTCTCAGATGTATCCTTAGTTTTTGTCATTTGTTTCAGTCTCCTCTACTTTGGTCTTTTTACCACCCAAAGAAATCTTAACTCCACGACGTTCTTCAACTTCACTTAAATTCTTCAACTTAAGTAGCCCATTCATAGCCGCTTTTGCCATATTTAAGGAATTGTTAGAACCAATGGATTTAGCAACAACGTTTTCAATACCTAAAGATTCCAACAAAATCCGAATGGAACCACCCGCAATAACACCTGTACCTTCAGGGGCAGGACGTAAAACAACCTTAGAAGCTTTAAACTCACCAATAATTCGATGAGGTATTGTTCCATTAAATACATTAATATCATGCATATTTTTTTTAGCTTTATCTATGCTTCGGCGTATCGCCAATGGAACCTCTTTCGATTTAGCTGTAGCTAATCCAACTTTTCCGTTTTGATCACCAACAATTACAAAAGCTCTAAAGGCTAGTTTTTTACCACCTTTATTTACCTTAGTTACTCGATTAACTTTAATTAATTTTTCAAATAATTTTTCTTGCGTTTCATCTTGTGCATTATATGACATAATTAGAACTCCAATCCTGCGTCTCTAGCACCATCAGCTAAAGATTTGATTTTTCCGTGATATAAATTTCTGTTTCGATCAAATCGTATGGAATCAATTTTTAATTTTTTGATTTTAGAACCAATATCTTTACCTACTTCAAAACAATTTTTAACATTAGCTTGTTTAAAATCTAAAGCTAATGTAGAACTTGATGCAACAATATTATTATTTTCATCAATCAAACTAGCATAAACGTGATGAAGTGTTTTATTTACCTTTAATACATACTTTTTATTAGACATGACTATTTAACCTTTTTACCTACTTTTTTGATAATTCGATCTTGAATTCGCTTAATGCCTTTTTCTTTATAAGGATCTTTCTTTGCGGGACGTAATTTAATAATATCAGCAGCAACCTGACCAACTTGTTGCTTATCAATACCTGATAATTTGATCTCTGTAGGTGAAGCCAACTCGGCAGATACACCATCGGGCAATTGAAACTCGACGGGGTGTGAGTAGCCAAGATTAAAATTAATTTTAGAACCAGCTAGTGTTGCACGGTAACCAACACCTTTCAGAGTTAAAGTTTCAGAGAATTTATCTTTAATTCCAGTAACCATATTTTTAATTAAAGCACAGTGAAGGCCAAGAATAGCTTTATTATCAGAAGCAACTTGAATTGAATTTTCTTCAATCGTTAATTTAACATTAGAATTAATAGATAGAGATAATTCACCATTTTTACCTTTTATTCCTAAAATGTTATTAGTAAAACTAACGTCTAGCGATGATGTATCTATTGGTTTTCTAGCTAATTTACTCATTAGTAAACCTCACCAATAACCTCGCCACCAACATTTTTTAAGCGAGCTTCTTTACCAGACAAGATACCAACCGAGGTTGAAAGGATTAATGTACCAAAACCATTTAATACCTTATATATATCTTTCTTTTTTGTATAAATTCGTTTTGATGGTTTACTAACACGACGAATGTTCTCAATAACAGGCTTCCCAAACTTATCATATTTAAGTGATAGTTTAATAAGTCTTTTATTGAGATCATTGTTAAGGATTTCATATCCGTTAATATAACCTTCATTTACTAAAATTTTTGCAATTTCACATTTAACATTAGAATATTGAAATGTAACTGAATCA
>JAYNJH010000002.1:11264-19375 GCA_038109885.1 Candidatus Margulisiibacteriota bacterium
GTATAGAGCATGAAAATGGAATAGCAGAAATACAGGCTAAGTTAGAGCCTTTTGGATTTAAAACAAATTACATAAACGCTGAAAATATTATCTTAGCTAAATGAGTGAACTAACAGACATTATATTTGATTTATATAAACAGTTCAAAATAAGAATAAGACCACGCAGTTTAGATGATTATAAGTTATTTGCAGATAAGATAAGAGCTGAATTAGAAAAAACCGTAAAAAATATCAACAACTGTCATAATTTACTCCTTCTACCAAGATGACTTCGTTACACCAGGTAACTTTGCATTCGATGCCAAACCTCTAAAACAAATTCGACAGATACCAAAAAAACGCATAAAACCACGGGGACGACCACACAAACTGCATCGGTTTCGATGTTGGGCTCCGGCTTTTCTTTTATTCTTTTCTACCATTGATTTTTTAGCCATAATAATTTCCTTACACTTTAAATGGAACGCCTATGCATTCTAAATAGTACAACAATTCTTCTTTTGTACTTGATGAAGTACATATCGTAATATCCATCCCACGAAGACGATCAAGTTCAGTATTCGATTCAGGAAAAATAGAATCATCTTTAATTCCAAATGAAAAATTACCGAATTGGTCACAACCTTTTTTACTAATGCCTCTAAAATCCCTAATCTTGGGTAAGGATAAATACAATAAATTGTTTAAAAAGTTATACATTTTTTTTGATCTTAACGTAACTTTACAGCCAACAATTTGCCCTTCACGTAATTTAAAATTAGAAATGGACTTTTTAGCTTTTGTAAAAACGGGCTTTTGACCAGTAATAGCGTAAAATAATTCAAATGTTTTTTCTAAAACAGCTGAATTTGTTAACGCTTCACCTAATCCCCGATGAATAATTACTTTTTCAATTTTTGGAATGAGATGAACATTCTCATAACCATACTTTTCTTTTAATTTACTTTCTGCATCTTTAATAACTAATTGAATATCTTTCATAATAAACCTTTAAAATGTTTCACCAGTTTTTTTAGCTAAACGCTTTTTAGATCCGTCTTTCAAAATTTTAAATCCTACTTTAGTAGGAACTTTTTTTACGGGACATAATAAAACAACATTGGAAATATCGATCGGCGATGGAAAATCAAATATCCCGCCTTCACCTTTATCTGTTTTTTTCTTATGCTTCTTTAAAACATTAATTCCTTCAACTACGACCTGGTTTTTTTTAGGGAATACTGTAAGAACTTTACCTTCCTTACCTTTATCCTTGCCTGTTAAAACTTTAACTATATCATCTTTTTTAATTTTTTGTGCCATAACGCTTCCTTAAATGACTTCCTTAGCCAAAGAAATAATTTTCATAAAACTTCTTTCTCTGAGCTCTCTAGGAATAGGACCAAAAATACGAGTACCTTTAGGGTTACCATCATTATTGATAATCACAGCCGCATTATCATCAAAACTAATAACTGTACCATCACTTCGACGCTTTTTACGTTTTGTTCGTACGACGACAGCCTTAACAATTTCAGATTTTTTAACATTACCAGTAACATTTGCCTTTTTTACAGTAGCGATTATGGTGTCGCCTAATGAAGCATACCGCTTTCCAGTACTACCACAAACTCTAATACATAAAATTTCTTTTGCCCCTGAATTATCAGTTACATTTAAAATACTTTCTTGCTGTATCACTTTGAATCTCCAATAACTCTCCAGCGCTTTTTAGCACTTAAAGGTCGGCAAGCAACAAATAAAACTTCATCACCAACGTTTGCTGTATTGTTCTCGTCATGAACCAAAGCTGACCAGGTTTTACTTACAACTTTTTTATAAAATGGATGTCGTTTTTTTGTTTGAATCGAAACCTTAATGGTTTTATCACCTGATTTAGAAACAACAACTCCACGTTTCTTTTGCAAAGACTTACTCATTTATTTTTCCTTTCGCTAATGATCGTTTTGACACGAGCAGTATCTTTTCTAAGCTTATTTAAGATCGATGTATCATTTGAAGTATTATTAAGAATAGCTAGTCGCTTTTCGAAATATTCATTTTTCAACTCAATAACTTTAGCATTCAAGTCATCATCAGACAATGATTGTATATCTTTTATCTTCATAATTAATCCCAAATTTCCTTTTTAATAAATTTAGATTTGATCGGAAGCTTATGAGACGCCAATCGTAAAGCCTCTTGCGCAACATCTACCGGCACACCACTTAACTCAAACAATACGTGCCCAGGCTTTACAACAGCAACCCAATATTCTGGCTGACCTTTTCCCTTACCCATGCGAGTTTCTTGAGGGATCTTTGTCACACTTTTATCAGGAAAGACACGAATCCAAACTTTACCACCACGCTTTATATAACGAGTCATTGCTCGACGTGCAGATTCAATCTGTCGCTGTGTTAACCAGCAATGTTCTAGTGCCAATAAACCATATTCGCCAAATGATATTTGATTTCCAGACTGAGCCTTACCGCGGTTTCGACCGCGTTGAGTCTTTCTAAATTTTGTACGTTTAGGCATTAACATATTTATTCTCCTGCGAAGAAGCCTTAACATTACCAGCGCCATTGATTTGGGATGAAGTATCTGTTAGAACCTCACCATGATTTACCCATACCTTAACACCAATTTTTCCATATATAGTATTAGCTTCAGTAAAATGATAATCAATTTTTGCACGAATTGTATGTAATGGCATACGTCCTTTTTGATACCATTCATTTCGAGCAATTTCTACTCCACCTAAACGTCCAGCACATCTAACCTGAATACCCTCGACACCGGCTTTAAGTGCTGATTGTACAATCATTTTCATTGCGCGACGAAATGGAATCCTCTTTTCTAGTTGAACCGCAATCAGTTCAGCCAACAACTTTGCACTTTTATCTGGGGCCTTTTCTTCAATGACGTTGATATTAAATTGACGATTAAAGCGCTTAGTAATTTTTTCACGAAACTTATTAATAGATTCGCCAGCCTTACCTAGAATAATACCTGGTTTGGACGAATGAATCTCAACAGTCACTTGATCGTTACCTTTACGCTTGATCAATACCTTAGATATAAATGATCGCTTAAGATGCGTTCTTATAAATTTTCGAATCTCAACATCTTCTTTTAAATATACGTTGTACTGATCTAAAGAAAACCAATTATTTAAAAACTCTTGAACTCCTTTTAATCGTAAAGCGCGGGGATTAACTTTTTGACCCATTGGTATCTCCTTGATTAACTAATGTAAGTTCGACATGTGAATATGGTTTAGTTATACCAAATATACGACCTCTAGCTCTAGCTTTATGACGCTTCAAACGTGGACCTTCATTAACAATTAGTCGTTGCACTCTTAAGTCAGCGGCATCAATAGAAAAATTATGCGATGCATTTGCAACACAAGAGTTAAACAACTTAAATAAAATTCCTGCCGATTTCTGTGGCATAATGCGAAGCTGATTGATAGCATCATTTGCTGTTAAATTTCGAACGTGATCAGCTACTTTTCTTAACTTATATGGGGAAATACGAGCATACTTTAATGTCGCATTTACTTCTTTTTTTTGAATTACTTCTGTTTTAGATTTTTTTGCCATTGATCTTACCTATTACCTGGATGGGCCTTAAATAAACGAGTGTAACTAAACTCGCCCAATTTATGACCAATCATATTCTCACTCACATATACTGGAATATGCTTTCTACCATTATAAACCGCAAACGTATGACCTATCATGCTAGGAACAATAGTGCTACGTCTCGACCAAGTTTTAATTATCTTTTTCTCGCCCTTTTCATTCTGTTCCTCAACTTTTTTTAAAAGATGATCATCGACAAAAGGACCTTTTTTTAGTGATCTTGCCATTTACTACCTCTTTCTTGACCTAACAACGTGCTTTGTACGTTTACGAACACCACGTGTTTTAATGTTAGCTTTTTTACCATAAGCAGTACGTGGCTCAGATAAACCAACAGGCGCACGTCCTTCACCACCACCATGTTTATGATCAGCTGCATTCATAACTGCACCCCGAACTGTCGGACGAATGTTACGCTTACGCTTTATTCCTGCCTTACCATCACGTTTGTTTGCATACCCCTCATTGGATAGACGACCATATGTAGCTTTACATGTTAATAAAACCAATCGAATTTCACCAGAAGGTAATTTAATCGTTCCATGACGGTTTGATTTAGCCATTAAAACCGCACTCGCACCTGCAGACCGTACCAATTGAGCACCTTTTCCAGGAAGCAACTCAATATTATGAATTTGAGAGCCAACAGGAATTTTAGCTAATGACATGGAGACACCTAAATTAATATCGGATTCATCTCCATCTTCAATAATGTCGCCTACTTTAATTCCTTTGGGAGCTAAAATATAACGTCGATCACCATTAAGATATTTTACTAAACATATTAATGCTGTTCGGTTTGGATCGTATTCAATTGTTTCAACATATCCAGATGCTGTTGAATTACGTTTAAAATCAATAGAACGAAACTTACGTTTAACACCACCACCTTGGTGACGTACAGTAATATTCCCGTAGTTGTTTCTTCCAGAAGATTTCTTCTTAGTTTTAACTAAACCTTTATTAGGCTTATTAACAGTACACTCATCATAAGTAATTGTAGTTTTATTTCTCATTCCAGGAGTAATTGGACGATACTTTTTAGTAGCCATTAGCTTGCCTCCTCTAAGGATTCAATACTACCTTTAGTGAAAACAAAAGCCTTTTTAAACGTCTGAGTATATCCAGTAATACGACCACGACGAACTTTTTTTCCTAACTTCTTCGCAATATTAACTTTTTTAACTTCAACATTAAATTTATTGCTAATATATTTCTTTAATTCAATTTTATTAGCATTCTCATCCACTAGAAAAACATAACAATTATCTTCATTTAAAACTGCTGTTTTTTCAGTAACCAATAATCGTTTAATCATTGCGCATCCTCCAAATCAGAAAACAACTGATTAAATGAAGCGTCTGTGTAAATAACTTCATCTGCACGAATTAAATCTTCGACTACAATTGAATTCACATTATTAAAATATATATTAGAAATATTTTTAATCCGATTAAATAAGTTAACATCTGCTGCTTGAGTAATATTTAATATAAATAAATAAGACTTTTCAGAATCTATTTGCTTTGAAAAAGCAGCCGCCTTTTCAATCACTTCAATATTTTTACACAGAAAGGATTGGTCAAGCTTAGATAGTAAAAGTTGTTTTATTGTATTAACAAAAAATAACTTATTTGATTTACGCTTTACAATTCTTGGCTTGGGACCAAAAATAACTGAACCACCAACTTTTAATGGTGAACGATTGGTTCCTAAACGTGCACGCCCCGTACCTTTTTGTTTATATGGTTTAGCACCACCAGATGTAAAATCAGATCGAGATTTTGTAAATGAATAAACAACGCGATCCTTTTTTTGGTTATTCATTAACAAATAAGTATTACCAGTTAAATTATCAGAGATTTCAATTGAATCAAATGTTTGATTGGCAGATTTTCCTGATTTTAAATCTTTTGTTTCTATCTTATAATTTGCCATTAATTATCTCCCGTAATGAATACAGTATTATTTTTTCCAGGAACGGCACCTTTAAAAAATAAATATTCACCATCCGTTTTGACTAATTCTAAATTCTGAATAGTGACGGTTTCATTACCATATCGTGTATGCATCTTCTTACCTTTTTTAACACGCCCGGGTGTTGTTGCCTGACCAATAGATCCCATAAGACGATGGTTTTTAGAGCCATGAGACATGGGACCTCGTTGATGATTCCAAGCTTTAATAGCACCTGTAAAACCACGACCTATCGTTTTAGATTGAATATCAAATTTAGAGTGAAGTTCAAAGGTAGAAATATCAACATTTGAATTTAACTCTATACCTTCCAATGATTCAACACGAAATTCTTTAATGTGCTTATAAAAATTAGATGCATTAAACTGACCCTTTTCTGGCTTGGTCAATTTAATCTCTTTACATTTATCATAAGCGAGACATACCGCATTGTAACCATCTTTTTCAACAGTCCTAAGACGAACTATTGAATTTTCATAAGCTTTAATAACGGTACAAGGAATGATCTTACCATTTTCATCAATAATTTGAGTCATTCCTATTTTTTTACCTACTAAAAATTGTTTTTTATTTATCATAATATATCTCTATACCAACTTAATTTCGATATCAACACCTGAAGCTAGATCAATCCCCATCAATGCATCAATCGTTGATGATGGCGGGTCAATAATCTCTAATAAACGCTTATGAATTCGGATCTCATAATGTTCACCACCACGTTTATTGACGTGAGGTGATTTAAGTACACACCAAACCTTCTTTTGGACAGGTAGTGGGATGGGTCCCACTACCTTAGCTCCTGATTTTTCTGCAGTATTAACAATTTTAACAGTTGCAGTATCAAGCGAGCGATGATCAAAAGACTTTAAGCGAATACGAATTTTCTGCTGGGGCTTGTTCGAAACTTGAGCTATTTTCTTTTTTGTGGATGTACTAGCTGTCACAATTATCTCTCTACTCAATAATTTTAGTAACTACACCAGCACCTACAGTACGGCCACCTTCACGAATTGCGAAACGTAAACCTTCCTCACATGCGACTGGCATAATTAAGTTAATAGTAAGTTTTGTATTATCACCAGGCATAATCATTTCTGTGCCTTCAGGTAAAATAACTTCACCAGTAACGTCTGTTGTACGAATATAAAATTGAGGACGGTATCCTTTAAAGAATGGCGTGTGACGACCACCTTCCTCTTTTTTCAATACATATACTTCAGCTTCAAACTTTTTATGTGGGGTGATTGATCCAGGAGCACATAAAACCTGACCACGCAGAATATCTTCGCGCTCTACACCACGAAGTAATGCACCAATATTGTCACCAGCTTCACCTGAGTCTAATAATTTTCGAAACATTTCAACACCAGTAACTGTTGTTTTACGTGTTTCCTCAACCATACCAACGATCTCTACTTCATCACCAACATTAACAATACCACGCTCAACACGACCAGTACTAACTGTACCACGACCTGTAATACTAAATACGTCTTCCACCGGCATTAGGAATGGTTTATCTGTATCACGAACTGGCTCAGGAATGTAAGAATCTACAGCATCCATTAACTCCCAAATCGCTTTTGAATCAGCGTTTTCACGGCCATGATCAGAGGATTCCAAAGCTTTTAATGCAGATCCTTTAATAAAAGGAATGTCATCACCAGGAAACTCATACTTACTTAAAAGCTCTCTCATTTCCATTTCAACCAATTCTAATAATTCCTCATCATCTACTTGATCACACTTATTTAAAAAGACGACAATATTTGGAACATTTACCTGTCGTGCTAATAAAATGTGCTCTCGTGTTTGAGGCATTGGACCATCAGCTGCACTCACAACTAAAATAGCACCATCCATCTGAGCTGCCCCTGTGATCATATTCTTGATATAATCCGCGTGACCAGGACAGTCAACGTGAGCATAGTGACGATTTTCAGTTTCATATTCAACGTGAGCTGTTGCAATCGTAATACCACGCTCTCTTTCTTCTGGTGCTGAATCGATTTGACTATAGTCACGCTTTTCAGCATTACCTATTGAGGATAAAACTGTAGTAATTGCCGCAGTTAGTGTTGTTTTACCATGGTCAACGTGACCAATAGTACCAATATTAACGTGAGGCTTATTTCGTTCGAATTTTTCTTTAGCCATTTAATTTACTCCTTTTCTTTTGATGACTTTTCTACAAGTTCATTAAATTGTTGTTTAGGCACTTCACTATACCCAAAAAACTGCATCGTGTAAATACCTCTCCCTTGCGTAAATGAACGCAAAGCAGTCGCATATCCGAACATATCTCCAAGAGGAACTTTAGCAACAATTTCTTTGTTTCCTTGAGAATTATCATCCATACTTTCGATTTTACCTTTTCGTGAGTTGATATCTCCGATCACGTCTCCCATATAATTTTCAGGAACTTCAACTTGCACATCCATAATTGGCTGCAAGATGACCGGCTGAGCAACTTTGAATGCCTCCTTAACAGCATATG
>JAYNJH010000002.1:19385-33474 GCA_038109885.1 Candidatus Margulisiibacteriota bacterium
CCGCCACTTGGAATGCAACATCTGACGAATCAACATTATGGAAGGACCCATCTTTTAAGACAACCTTAATATCAACAACAGGATACCCTGCAACTACACCCGACTCAAAAAGGTTTTTAACCCCTTTCTCAACTGAAGGAATGTATTCACGAGGAATGGCACCACCAACAATTTTGTTTTCAAACTCAAAGCCTGCGCCACGCTCCATGGGAACAACATCAAGGATAACGTGTCCATATTGACCACGACCACCCGTCTGTTTAATAAATTTACCTTCACCTTCGGCTGTTACAGAAATAGATTCCTTGTATGCCACCTGCGGTTGACCAATATTTGCATCAACATTGAATTCACGTAGTAATCGATCGACAATAACTTCAAGGTGTAGTTCACCCATACCAGAGATAATCGTCTGGCTGGTTTCTTGATCTGTTGAATAAGAAAATGTTGGATCCTCATCAGATAATTTTTCAAGTGAATTAGATAATTTTTCTTGATCTGATTTTGTTTTAGGTTCAATTGCAACAAAAATAACAGGCTCTGGAAATTCGATATTTTCTAGTAAAATTTCTTGACCCTCAGCAGTTAACGTATCACCGGTTCGGGTATTCTTTAAACCAATAACCGCAACGATATCACCAGCTTCCGCACCTTTTAACTCTTCTCTAGAATTTGCATGCATTTGCATAATACGACCCACACGTTCTTTAGTATCAGAGGAAGAATTATAGATGTAAGAACCGGCATCTAGTTTACCTGAATATAAACGTAAATATGTTAATTTACCCACGAAAGGATCTGTCATGATTTTAAATGCTAACGCTGAGAAGGTTTCGGCTACAGCAGGCTTCAACTGTCTCGTATCCTCAGTCCCTTTGACAGATGCTGAAATTTCACCAACATCAATCGGAGATGGCAACAAATCTGTAACCGCATCTAATAACGGTTGAACACCTTTATTTTTAAACGCTGACCCACAAAAGACGGGGATAACTTCACCTGCAAGCGTTCTCTGACGTAAACCAGCAATAATTTGGGTATCAGACAATGTTCCTTCTTCTAAGTAAGCATTTAATAAATCTTCTGATGCTTCAGCAACAAACTCAATGAGTTCAGCGCGTAACTCTTCAACTCGATCTGAAATATCAGCTGGAATATCACCTTCATTAACATCCTCACCTTTATCTCCACCGAAATAAAAGGCTTTGTTTTTAACAAGATCAACATAACCAATAAAATCAGCTTCAGCACCTATTGGATAATTAACGATCACAGGATTCGCTGATAAATTATCACGAATCATTTTAACAACTTTATCGTAGTTTGCACCTGTTCGATCCATCTTATTAACAAAAGCGATTCTGGGAACTTCATATTTGACCGCTTGACGCCAAACTGTCTCTGATTGAGGTTGGACACCTGCAACAGCACAGAAAACAGCAATCATACCATCTAGAACTCGAAGTGAACGTTCAACCTCAACGGTAAAATCAACGTGACCCGGAGTATCAATAATATTGATAACAGTATCATTCCAAAAACAAGTGGTTGCCGCCGAGGTAATTGTAATGCCACGCTCTTGCTCTTGAGCCATCCAGTCCATGGTGGCATTACCATCGTGAACTTCACCAATTTTATGAGAACGACCAGTATAAAATAGAATACGCTCAGTTAATGTCGTCTTTCCTGCATCAATATGAGCTGCTATTCCTATATTTCGTAAATTATTTAAATCTTTTGTTGCCATATATTACCACCTAAAATGTGCAAATGCTTTATTTGATTCTGCCATCTTATGGGTATCATCACGTTTTTTTGCGGATGACCCCACATTATTAAATGCATCAGTTAATTCTTGAGATAAATTTTGAACCATTGACTTTCCCTTTCTTGATCTGGAAAATTTAATGATCCAATTCATGGCATGACCCACACCACGATCCTCATTAACTTCAACTGGAACTTGATATGTTGATCCACCAACACGCCGTGAACGAACTTCCATTCTCGGAGCAACATTATCAATTGCTTTTTGAAAAGCAATCAAAGGGTCCTCAGAAACATTTTTAGCCAATTCATCTAAGCTATCATACACAATGCGCTCAGCAATTGACTTTTTACCATCCAACATAATCTTGTTTATAAATTTTGAAATCATCTTACTTGAAAATTTGTAATCTGCCTTCAAATAACGTTTAGTATCTTTTTTTGTCAACGTACTCTCCTATCCTTTAGGGCGCTTAGCACCATACTTAGAACGACCACGCTTACGACCATCAACACCCTCAGTATCTAATGCACCACGAACAGTATGATAACGAACACCCGGAACGTCCTTAACACGACCACCACGAGCTAAGATAACCGAGTGCTCCTGTATGTTATGACCTTCACCACCAATATAAACTGTGACTTCTTCACCAGAGGTTAAACGAACACGAGCTACTTTTCTTAATGCAGAATTAGGCTTTTTAGGTGTTGTTGTGTAAACACGAGTACAAACACCGCGTCGCTGTGGACATGATTTAAGTGCAGGGGATTTACCCTTAACCTCTTTCTTTTTCCGACCTTTACGTATTAATTGATTTGTAGTTGCCATTCAGCTCTCCTTTTTATAAGTGAAGTTAAAGTGTAATGAGCTTGAAGGAAAATGTCAATATTACTATGCATCAAACTCATCCTTTATAAATAAACGATCTTCTTCAGTAACTCGTGTCTCTTCACCAGTCTCTGTTCGTAGAACGATATTCTTATATTTTTCTAATCCAGTCCCTGCAGGAATTAATTTTCCAATGATAACATTTTCTTTTAATCCATACATTGTATCTTTTTTACCGCGAATCGCTGCCTCAGTTAAAACTCGGGCAGTTTCCTGGAATGAAGAAGCTGAAATAAAACTTTCTGTGTTCAATGATGATCGAGTGATTCCCAATAAAACACCTTCAAATGAAATCGGGGTTTTATTTTGATCAAGTAAGTCTTTATTCTCTTGATCAACACGTTTAATATCAATTAACTCATTTGGTAAAAATGTTGAATCACCACCATCTTGAACTACTACTTTTCGAGTCATCTGACGAACAATAACTTCCAAATGTTTCAAGTTAATAAATACACCTTGTGAGAAATAAACCTTCTGAATTTCATTAATTAAATAAAGCTGAGTTTCAACAACGCCTTTAGTAAGCAATAAATCTTGAGGAGATATAATTCCATCAGTAATTTGCTGCCCCTTAGCTACAGACTGTCCAGAATAAACCAAGAATCGAGTTTTGATTGGTAATTTGTATTCTTTTTTATCGCCTGTTTCAGATAAAATCGCAAGCAGATAATAGTTTTCAAAGCGATTGAATTCAACGATACCATCAAACTCACTTAAAACAGCCGAGTTTTTAGGCTTTCTGGCCTCAAAAAGTTCCTCAACCCTAGGAAGACCTTGTACAATATCCTTAGTCTTGGAGGCTTCCAAATCACTAACATATTCTCTGAACAAAATATCACCTTCGTTTACTTTTGAACCATCTTTAACAAATAGATCAGAACGCTTAGACGTAATAAATACATTAATTGGGTAAAACGTTAAGATTGATTTAGATTTTGTTTTCTCTTGCGAGGACACAAAAAGTGCTGGAGACTTCAGTTGGGCATTGGTTCCTAAGTCCGTCGACAAGCCAATTTTATCAAACTTTTTAAATTCTGAAACTTTATCTGTAGATACCTCAATGGTTTGCTCATTAGATTGATCATAAATTGCAATTTCATACTCTTCATCATTTTCAAACAAACGAACATGTCCGTCAGAGTTGGAAACTGCATATTGAGAGGATGAATCATACTGTGCCAAAACATCATCTTTTTTAATTTTCTGACCATCTTTAACTTGCAGGATACTACCCTTTGGTAAAATAACAATCTCATTATCCTTACCCGTAGATATGTAAAAGTTTGCATCCTCAACAACCAATAACTCTTTTGACTTACCGATATTTAGAATTGATGTTTTCAGATCTGCAGGAAACTTAATCGTTCCAGCAAACGGCGCATTAATACTATTCACAGATGCTTTTCTTAAATCAACACCACCAGTGTGAAATGTTCTCATCGTTAACTGAGTTCCAGGCTCACCAATCGATTGTGCAGCAATAATCCCAATCGCTTCACCTAAATTAACCAGCTTAGCCGTACCGAGGTCCAAACCATAACATTTACGACAAACACCAC
The DNA here is from genome assembly GCA_038109885.1 of Candidatus Margulisiibacteriota bacterium. Taxonomy (GTDB): domain Bacteria; phylum Margulisbacteria; class Marinamargulisbacteria; order UBA817; family UBA817; genus UBA817. Next base: position 23,607 of record JAYNJH010000002.1, read on the forward strand.
GTTTGGTTTGACATGTGAAAATATTGCGTATTTTAAACGAGGTAATCTTTGCCTCACCCATAGCCCGAGCGACTTCCTTAGTGATAACATCACCTGTTTTAATAGAAATATCCCCATGTTTAAATGGTTCTGCAGCTGTACGACCTTCAATCAATTCATTAACAGGTATTAACAAATTAGCACCATCCATTAATGGTTTGATGGTTACTATAGCATCCGTATTACAATCGTCCTCAGTAATAATAACATCTTGAGCAACGTCAACCAGACGTCGAGTTAAATAACCTGAATCCGCCGTACGAAGTGCCGTATCAACCAGCCCTTTTCTAGCACCATAACATGAAATAAAATACTCAGCCAAAGATAAACCTTCCTTAAAGTTTGATTTAATTGGAACTTTAATCGTTCGACCTTGAGCATCTGACATTAAACCACGCATACCCGCCAACTGACGAACCTGATCAATGTTACCTCTCGCACCAGAATTTGCCATTATAAAAACATTATTTAATTGGCCAAATTCACCTTCCATCCGATCCGAAATATCGCCTGAAGCACGACGCCAAATTTCATTACTACGTAACTGAAACTCTTCAGACGTAATTTTATTATTTGAAAATCGCTTGTTTAAGTCCTCAACCTCTAACTCAGCTGCCTTGAGAATATCTTTTTTAACAGCAGGTACCTTAAGGTCATCAATCGAAATAGAAATACCAGATAATGTCGCATACTTAAACCCTAAATCTTTTAACTTATCAGCAAGCAATGTGACAATATCATTTCCATACTTAATGTACCAATCATAAATTAAATCACCCAATTGCTTCTTACCTAAGACACGATTAATAAACGGTTCATCAACAATATCATTCTGAATTAAAACATCTTGAACAGTACGATTAAATACAACTCGCCCCATGGTTGTTGTTACCCGTTCATTAGTCACCTTAACAATAATACGGCTATGTATATTGATTGCATTAGAGTCCCAAGCATTCCAAGCTTCATTCATTGTTCGGAAAACTTTAGGATCAATTGACTCATATTCAGGGTTTTCAACAGTTAAAAAGTAACAACCAAGAATCATGTCCTGAGTTGGTGTAACAATCGACTTACCATTTGAAGGGGATAAAATATTATTTACCGACAAAATCAAAAGTCGACACTCCGCTTGAGCTTCAATAGATAACGGAACATGAACAGCCATTTGGTCACCATCAAAATCCGCATTAAATGCTGTACAAACTAACGGATGAACCTGAATCGCCGCACCTTCCACAAGTTTGGGCTCAAAAGCCTGAATACCCAAACGGTGCAAAGTTGGTGCACGGTTTAGTAAAATAGATTGGCCTTTAATAACTTTTTCTAAAACATCCCAAATAAATAACTCACGATCCTCAATTTTACGCTTAGCCGCTTTCACATTTGTTACCAAACCTTGATTTACGAGCTCATTGATTATAAATGGTTTAAATAACTCCAGTGCCATTTCTTTGGGAATACCACATTGGTGAAATTTTAACTTTGGTCCAACAACAATAACTGAACGACCTGAATAATCAACACGCTTTCCTAGTAAATTTTGACGAAAACGACCTTGTTTCCCTTCAATAATGTTACCCAATGACTTCAAAGGACGACCGTTTGAACCAGTAACCGCACGACCACGCTTACCATTTGATATCAACGCATCAACCGCTTCTTGAAGCATACGCTTCTCATTTCGAATAATCATATCCGGCGCACCAATATCCAATAATCGTTTCAAACGGTTATTACGATTGACTACACGTCGATACAAATCATTTAAATCAGATGTCGCAAAACGACCACCTTCAAGTTGAACCATTGGACGTAAATCAGGTGGCATAACCGGGATAACATCAAGTATCATCCACTCAGGTAAGTTTCCAGAGGAATGCAATGACTCTAAAATACTAAGTCGTTTTGTTGCCTTAATCTTTTTCTGGCCGGTTAAACTATGAAATGTTTCTCTTAATTCAGAAATCGTAGACTCGATATCCATTTGGCGAAGAATTGTTCGAATAGCCTCAGCGCCCATTTGTGCCTTAAATTTATCGCCATGCTCTTCCTTTAACTCATAATACATTTCAGTACTTAAAATTTTACGGAATGGAATTTCATCTTCAATCGAACTATCAACTTGAGTTACGATATAAGAATCATAATAAATAACCTCTTCCAATTGTCGAGTTGTTAAATCCAATAAAATTCCCATATATCCAGGAATTCCCTTTAAAAACCAGATGTGTGAAACACAACAAGCTAACTCAATATGCCCCATACGTTCACGTCGTACTTTAGAGTGTGTAACTTGAACACCACATCGCTCACATACAATACCACGATAACGAATACGTCGGTATTTACCGCATGAGCATTCCCAGTCTTTTACAGGACCAAAGATTTTTTCACAAAACAAACCTTTTCTTTCAGGCTTGAAGGTTCGATAATTTATCGTCTCAGGCTTTTCAACTTCGCCATATGACCAATAACGTATCTTATCAGGCGAAGCCAATCCAATTTCTAAATAATCAAAATCAGTTGAATCAGTTACTAACATTTATCTCTCCTTAACGATTATCGATTTCTTCATCTTCAGTTGTCATTACACGAATATCAAGCGCGATAGATCGCAACTCTCTTAGTAAGACTCGGAAAGATTCAGGCGTTCCTGGCTTAGATAACGCTTTACCTTTAATAATAGCTTCATAAGCGCGTGCCCGTCCGGTTAAATCATCTGATTTTACCGTGAGCATCTCTTGAAGTGTATTTGCGGCACCGTAAGCCTCAAGCGCCCATACCTCCATTTCACCAAAACGCTGACCACCATATTGTGCTTTACCACCAAGTGGCTGCTGAGTAACCAGTGAGTATGGCCCTGTGGATCGTGCATGTATTTTATCATCAACCAAGTGAATCAGTTTAAGTACATACATATAACCAACAGTAACTTCTCTTTCGAATGGCTCTCCTGTACGGCCATCTCTTAAAGCAACCGCACCAGTACGTTTAATCCACTCATACCCTGGCTGCTTAGATGCAGTATCAAGACGCTCTTCAAGCTTATCTACTGATGCATTCGGTGCAATGACCTCATCAAAAGACTGAGCCATATAGTTGTCACCAATCACGTGCGAAGCCATACCAAGCAATGTTTCGAATAGCTGGCCAACATTCATACGCGAAGGTACACCCAATGGATTTAAAATAATGTCCAATGGTTGACCATTAGGTAAAAACGGCATATCTTCCTCGGGCAAAATGGTCGACACAACACCTTTGTTACCATGTCGGCCAGCCATTTTATCACCAATCGAAATTCGACGTAATTGGGCAACATATACACGAACCAACGTGTTTACACCCGGCGACAAATCATCTCCGTTATCTCTAGAAAAAACACGTACGCCAATTACTTTACCGGATTCACCAGAAGATAAACGAAGTGAAGTATCTTTCATATCTCTTGCTTTATCTCCAAAAATGGCACGTAATAACTTTTCTTCTGCAGGGGGTTCACTCTCACCTTTAGGAGTAACTTTACCAACTAAAATATCACCAGCATTAACAAGTGCACCGATACGAATAATTCCATTTTCATCCAAATTAGCAAGCGCATCTTCAGATACATTTGGAATTTCATAAGTTAATTCTTCTGGTCCTAATTTAGTCGTTCGAACATCAATTTCATATCGATGAATATGAACAGACGTAAACAAATCTTCCTTTACTAAACGTTTTGAGATTACGATCGCATCCTCAAAATTGTATCCCTCCCAAGGCATGAACCCAACCAAAATGTTTCGACCCAAAGATAATTCACCCTTGGATGTTGAGGATCCATCGGCAATCAAATCCCCTTTTTTCAACTTCATTCCCTTATAAACTACAGGTTTTTGATTACGACATGTATTTTGGTTTGTTCGTTGGTACTTTTGCAATTCATACGTATAATTTTTACCCTTTTCACTAACGGTAACCGTTTGTGAATCAGTATCAACAACCTCACAATCTTCACGTGCAGTCACCAAAACTTCTGTATCTCTTGCAACGACAGATTCTAAACCTGTCCCAATGTAAGGTGCCTCAGTATTTAAAATTGGTACCGCTTGACGTTGCATATTCGCACCCATCAAAGCACGGTTCGCATCATCATGCTCAAGGAAAGGAATCAATCCACATGCCACACCCAGTAACTGACGGGGTGAAACACCAATATATTGAACCTTCTCTAATTCGGTAAAATGGAAATCACGCTGAAAACGGGTAACAATTTGAGAGCCTTGGAGAACACCTTTCTTAACTGGAGTATCCCATGGTGCAATGTAAAACCCTTCCTCAACATCAGCCGCTAAAAAATCAACATCTTCAGTAATTTTACCTTTTTGAACTCTAAAGTAAGGTGTTTCAACAAAACCAAACTTATTCACACGCGCAAATGTTGCCATCGGACCAATCAAACCTGCATTTGGTCCTTCTGGTGTCTCAATAGGACAAATACGACCATAATGTGTTGGATGTATATCTCGAACTTCATAACCAGCACGCTCTTTAGTTAAACCACCTGGGCCCAACGCACTTAAGCGTCGTTTATGAATGACTTCAGCCAATGGATTGGTCTGATCTAAAAACTGAGATAATTGAGAACTTCCAAAAAATTCACGCATTACCGCAACCAAAGGACGAATATTGATTAAGTGCTGAGGTGTAATCGACTCGTTTGCCTTTAAGGCCATTTGTTCCTTAATTAAACGCTCTAGTCGAACCAATCCAATCCGGAACTGCCGTTGCAATTGTTCACCAACAGTGCGAACTCGTCGATTACCAAGGTGATCAATATCGTCCGTTAATCCACGTTTGGCTACTAAATCTTCAATATAATTGATCGTACTTATAATATCATCTTTAGTTAATGCATTTGTGCTAATATCTTTTCCAGAGAAAAACCTCTGATTAATCTTATGACGACCAACATCGGATAAATCATATTTTTCTTCATTAAAAAACAATGTATCAAGTAATGCTTTAGCCCCCTGCAAAGTAACTGGATCTCCAGAACGCAATCCCTTATGTAATTCAATCAGTGCATCATCTTCATTTACAAAAGGAAATTTAGTAATTGTTGGCTCAAATAAATCTTTATCTTTAACAAGTTCAAAAAATGAAGATTCATCATAGCCTAATGCAGACAAAAACAAAGTTAAAGGTACTTTTTTTACTTTATTTAAATGAGCATAAAATAATTGCTTAGAATCAACTTCAATTTCCAACCAAGCCCCTTTCGATGGAATAATTGAAGCAATATAATCCTGAAAACCAGGAATATTTGGTGTTTTTTCTCTAAAATATATACCAGGAGAACGAATAAATTGACTAACAATAACTCGTTCGGTACCGTTAACTAAAAACGTCCCACTATTGGTCATTAACGGAATATCACTTAGGAAAACTTCTTGTTCTTGAACTTCACCCGTTTCTACCGAAATAAGCCGCACCGGAACTTTAAGTGGTGAAGCATAGGTAAGTTCACGCTTACGCATTTCCTCATATCCAAACTCTGGATCACCTAAAGTAATACCGTCTAAAAATTCCAACTGAAATTTTCCACCATACCCAACAATTGGAGATATCTTCTTAAGTTCTTCACCAATACCTTCATTTAAAAATCGCTTAAATGATTCAACTTGAAGATCCAATAAGTTAGGAACAGTCAACTTTTCTTGTGGCGCATCACTATGCAATGGAACCCGTTGACGATAAATTTTATATTTTGACAATTTACACCTCATTTAAATAAAGAACCTGGGACAACACGTAATGTGCTACCCCAGGTTATAAAAAAATTAAAAAAACTATTTTAATTCGATTTCAGCACCTTGTTCTTCAAGTTGCTTTTTAAGGTTTTCAGCTTCGTCTTTGGCAACACCCTCTTTAACAGTTTTAGGTGCAGCATCAACTAACTCTTTCGCTTCTTTAAGTCCTAAGCCAGTAATTTCCCTGACGGCCTTTAATACTTGAATTTTTTTGTCTCCTGCAGATTTCAATATCACATCAACAGTATCACTGCCTGCAGCAGCTTGATCATCACCACCAGCAGCAGCAGCTGGAGCACCAGCAAAAGCTACAGGAGCTGCGGCAACAACACCGAACTTATCTTCAAGTGCTTTTACCAATTGAGATAACTCTAATACAGTCATTTTCTCAACAGATTCTATTACACCCTTAGCTTCCTTACTTAATTCAATTTCTTCAACAGTTGTTTCTTCAGACATTTTTATTCCTCCTCTAATTTTTTTTATTTTTAATCGCTTCTAATGAATATACCAATCCACGAATTGGAGATCCGACACCCATTACAAATCGACTAATTGTGGATTTTAGTCCTCCAACAAGTTGCCCAATCAGTACATCTCTGGACGGTAACTTAGAAAGTGACTTTACATCATCTTGTGAAATAAATCCACCATCTAAATAACCACCTTTGACAACCATTGCATCATTGGCTTTTAAAAACTTAAAAAGCTTAGATGCAACAACAGGACAATCTTGTTTGGAAACAATTAATGCAGTAGGCCCCTTAAACACATCATCAGGGCACTGAATATTCATCGATGAAAAAGACCGCTTAATTAAGGTATTTTTGATAACATAATAAGACGCATCGACTTCTCTAAGAGATGAACGAAATTCTTGTAATTGCCCCACGGTTAAACCACGATATTCTGTAAAAAATATAGCGTCTGATTCTTTCAGCTCAGATGATAAGTGCTCAATTTTTTGTTGCTTTTCTAATAATACTTGTTCACGCTTAGACATTCGATCTACCCTTCCATTTAGAATCCATGGTTTTAACTTTTACACCGGGACCCATCGTAGAACAAATTGTTATAGATTTCAAGTATACACCTTTTGCTTTTGATGGCTTTAATTTATTTACCTGAGAAAACACTTCCATAAAGTTCTCAAGCAATAGATTGGTTTCAAAACTCACTTTACCAATCATTAAATGAAGATTACCTTCTTTATCGTTTCTAAACTCAACCTTACCCGCTTTAAACTCTTTAACCGTTGGGATAACATCTGTCGTTACAGTGCCCGACTTAGGACTAGGCATCAAACCACGAGCACCTAACACACGCCCAAGTTTACCTAATTTCGGCATCACTTTTGGAGTGGCAATAACTAAATCAAAATCCAACCAACCATCTGAAATTTTCTTCAAAACATCGTCCAGGCCACATTCAATAGCACCTGCATCTAAAATCGGCGCTGTGTTTTCATCATCTGTAATAACCACAATTCGAACATCTTTTCCTGTACCATTTGGCAACGTTAATGTTCCCCTAACTAATTGATCGGCATGACGTGGATCTATCCCTAATGAAAAATGCAATTCAACAGTTTCATCAAATTTAGCTGCCGCCGCTTCCTTACAAATATTTAGGGCTTCAAGTGGATCATACTCCATTGTCAGATCAAACTTTTCTGAAATTGCCTTTTGTAATTTAGTTGCCATTATTGTTTCACCTCAATTCCCATACTTCTCGCCGAACCTGCAATAATTAATTCCGCTTGCTCAAGAGTGAACGCATTTAAATCAGGCATCTTAACTTCAGCAATTTTACGAACATCCTCGATTGAAATAGATCCGATGATTTCACGACCAGGCATCGTCGATCCCTTTTTTAAATTAGCGTACTTTTTAATTAAGTCACTTGCCGGTGGTGTTTTTAAAACAAATGTGAATGTTGAATCAACAAATGCTGTAATTTCAACAGGTATAACTTCTCCAGGACGATCTTTCGTTTGATCATTGTACGCCTTACAGAAATCCATGATATTAATTCCCGCTTGACCAAGAGCTGGACCAACCGGTGGTGCCGGATTTGCCTGGCCTCCCTTAATTTGTAATTTAATAACAGTTTTGACTTGTTTGGACACTTAAATCTCCTTTACTTATTATCGACGTACTTTTCAACTTGGTCAAAATCCAATTCAACCGGTGTTTCTCGTCCGAATATTGATATGAGTGACTTCAATTTACCACGCTCTGGATTAATTTCAGAGATTGATCCTGTATACCCTCTGAATGGTCCTGAAATAACCTTAATGACTTCGTTTAACTCAAAATCAACTTCGATCTTTTTCATCTTTTCACCCAATTGTCTTAAAATTCGGTTAATCTCTTCCTCTGAAACAGGCGTTGGTTCATTCTTTGTCCCAACCAATTTCGCAACACCAGGTAAACGTCGTAACAAATACCAAGCCCCTTCGTCCGGTTTCATCTGAACAAATAGGTACCCCGGAAACATTTTTTTTATTTTTTCTTTTCTCTCGTTATTTTTAATCTCAACAGTCTCTTCTTCTGGAAGAAGTACACGAAACACAATATCTTTAAACTCGTTTTCTTGCATCTGCAAAATACGATCTCTTACCTTTTGCTCATACAAAGCATAACACTGAACAATGTACCAACATAAACCTTCTTGAGATCCTTCGCCTAATTCTTCAGATGAATTTGAATCTGCATCTTCGTTTTCGTCAACAAGAATATCTTCATCATCAATTTCAATGAAATTTGAATCTTCATTTTCAGTTTCAACAACCTCTTCGTTTGTTAATTCTATATCTTCAACCTGTTCATTATCCATAATCAATACCTTTCAGACTAATTTCGAATACCAAATATTACTTTTGACAATAAAAAATCAGATCCAGCGATGTAAATCGTAAAAAAAATTACCATAAATATAGTAATAATAGAAGACCTTACCACAAAATCTTTTTTTGGCCACTCTATTTTTTTAAACTCAGATTGAAAATCTCGAACTAAATTTGATTGGTTTTTTTTTGACATTTTTTTCCTAATCCTGGCAGGCTCGGTCGGATTCGAACCGACAACACTCGGTTTTGGAGACCGATGCTCTACCAATTGGAGCTACGAGCCTAGCACCTTTTGATTTATTTGTTTAAATTAGCTTCTATTGAGACGTTCGTCAATAAATTTAGCACTTTAATTATTGTGAAAAAAATTGGGTTGTGATAATATACTGAGACTATTTTAAATTTAGAGTTAAACCAGGAGTAATATCATGTTTGTTGTAGTAGAGATAAATGATAAACAACATTTAGTTGAAGAAGGGCAAATTTTCACCATTGACGGAAATATTGAAAGTGAAAAAGTTTCATTTGATTCAATATTGATGGTACAAAATGATTCAAATATTGAATACGGTCAGCCTTATGTAAAAGATGCAAGCGTAGAGCTTGAAGTCATCGAATCTGGCAAACGTGAAAAAGACATTGTTTTTAAATTTAAAAGAAAAACTGGTTATAAATTAACACGAGGACATCGACAGAATTCAACTTTAGTAAGAGTATCCAAAATTTCTATATCAGGAAAAAAAGCGGCAAAAACCACTAAAGCAACAACTGAAAAATCGACGAAGACAGTAACCGCCACTGAAAAAAAAGCGGCAAAGTAATTTAAGGAGAAAATAATGGCGCATAAAAAAGGTAAAGGTAGTACTAAAAACGGACGAGATAGCGAATCAAAACGATTGGGTGTCAAGCGTTATGGTGGCGAAACTGTAACTGCAGGTTCAATTATAGTTAGACAACGTGGAACACGTTTTTTACCTGGTGATAACACAGGGCTTGGAAAAGACTTTACTATTTTTGCAAAAATTGACGGAACCGTTTCTTTCAAATATTCAAAAAAGAACAAAAAATCAGTTAACATTCTTCCGATTTCAAATTAATTGGCATTTGTAGATACAATTGAATTAGAGGTTAAGGCCGGTAATGGGGGCAATGGAAAAATAAGCTTTCGCCGTGAAAAGTA
>JAYNJH010000002.1:33484-45471 GCA_038109885.1 Candidatus Margulisiibacteriota bacterium
CGGTGGTGATGGTGGAAACGGGGGCAGCATCATTGTAAAAGCATCTCGAAAAATAAGCACTTTTTTAGACATATCTCACAAAAAGGTAATAAAAGCCGGGCACGGAGAAGATGGCAAACCAAGAAAACAGTCCGGCAAAAAAGGGGCCGATACGATATTAAAAGTCCCCTGCGGAACCATTGTCTATAATTTAGAAACCAATGACATTATTTGTGACCTGGTCAACGATAACCAATCATTTTGCATTGCCAAAGGAGGTCACGGAGGAAAAGGAAATATTCATTTTTCTACCGCTCGAGTTCAAACCCCACGAAAAGCCACCCCAGGAACGATGGGAGAACACCAACGAATACGACTCGAATTAAAAGTTATTGCCGATGTTGGTTTAATTGGGTACCCAAATGCAGGGAAATCAACATTATTAAAAACCATTACTCAAGCCAATCCAAAAATAGCCAATTATCCATTTACCACATTGCATCCGAACTTAGGTATATTCCGTCGATTTGACAGTGAAATCGTGATTGCCGATATTCCTGGAATAATTGAAGGCGCTGCCGAAGGCATTGGGTTAGGAAATCAGTTTCTTCGCCATATAAGTCGAACAAATATTCTGCTATTCTTAATCGAACCGGTGTTAGAGGATCCCAAAACAACCATTGAGACATTTAAAAAACTAAAGTACGAAATTCAAAAATACAATCCTGATCTATTAAATGAAAAAAAAATCATTGTGGCATTAAATAAAATCGATTGTCTTAATGAAGATGACAAACAAGCCATCGCCAATGAATTTAAACCTCATAACCTGTTACAAATTTCTTGCTTTTTACGTAAAGGTATCGAAAAATTAGAACAGAGGATTAGTGAAATTATTAATGAAACGAATCATAATTAAAATTGGAACCAACTTATTAACCGATCATCACCAACGATTGGATTTAAATAATATGAGGCATCTCACATATCAAATCGCAGAGATCTTAAGTAGTAATTCAAACGTTGAATTTTTACTCGTTAGCTCAGGGGCCATTACGTCTGGAGCTAAACATATAAATATTAGTCCAGATAACCTAGCTGAAAAACAAGCCGCAGCAAGTATTGGCCAAATTTTATTATTCCAAAAATACTACGAATTTTTTCAATCTAAAAATCACTGCGTTGGCCAACTCCTTGTAACCAAAGATAATTTTGAAGATGAAAATAAAAAACAAAACATTCAACAAACCATCGAAACCCTTCTCTCAAATAAAGTAATTCCAATAATCAACGAAAATGATTCCGTCTCCACTGAAGAAATCCAATTTGGGGACAACGATCAGCTTTCTGCAATTTTAGCCACCAATTTAAATGCAAACCAACTTATTATACTAACAAACACCGATGGTGTACTAAATCAAAATCAAGACGTAATAACACATTTAAATAAAATAACTGACACTGAACTTAATCTTGTGGATCAAAACTTGTCGTCACCATATTCAAAAGGTGGAATGAAATCAAAGTTACTTGCAGCTAAAACTTGCCTTGAAAACAATATCGAAGTTGTTATCGCCAATGGGAGAACGGAAAACATCATCCAACAGATAGTTGCAAATGAACCGATTGGAACAAAAATCAGTTCGTCAGTAAATTAAGCCAAGGTACTAAAATCACCATCATCATCCAATAGACGTTGCTGTTTTTCATATTGAGTCGATTGATTGAAAACATCGTTGATTTTCTGATTTAATGTTTCAGAATTATTAAAATCAGGCGTTCCCTCGGGAATAATAAAGCCATCCAAGGTTTTATTTTTATCTTTACTAAAAATATCTTTGACTGAAAATTTAGAATCCGAAACAACGTTTAATGGTATTCGCTCCGCTTGCTGATGCCCGGTGACTTGAAATGCAGCAAAATCAGGCTGATCAAAATTTCTCAAGCTAATAATAAATAAATATTTTTGAATATGAGTTAAATCTTGCTGAGAAGGAATCGCAGCACCTTTGGGATGAGAATGGTATGTCCCATAATATTCCAACCCATGCTTCTCGAAGAATAAGTGGGCTCGTTCAATATCCTGAGGATAAATTGCAAAAACATCTGTTTTATTTGAGATATCCTGATTTAAAACAGGGTAAATCGCTGTAACTTGATGATCTTTACCACCAATAAACCCACCCGACTCATACGGATAATTCTTTTGAACCTGCTCAATAATAATGTCATAATGCCGTTTTGTAATTGAAAAAGACGCCAAAGAAGTCATAAGTATAGTTTATAAAATTTTTAAAAATAATAAAGTATTAATTTAAAAATCACGTTAAAAAAGAGTTAATTCGGTTCCGAATAGCCGGTAATAGCTTGCTTAAAATAACCGAATTCACTTGAATTTTGTAACCACAATCCGAATGAATTTTCCCATGGGTTAAAAAATAACTGTTCGGATATGAACGACACATTTGAGGGCGGTTTTCATAATCCAAACAACGGTTATTGGCAGATAAATTTTGACAATCAAATGATTGAATTTTCCCATTGAATATCACTGGCGTAAACGGCTTATATTGATAAAACTGTTTTAAAAATAACTGCCAATCACGAACATTAACAATTGGATAATCCCGATGAATTAATTGAATTGAGCGACAACAGTTCCCTGATGAGCGACATTCACCCGTTATAGTACATACACGCATCAATAACTGATTAAAAATAAAACGATCAAGCTTGGAACTTATAAATCCTAAACCATAAATTAATTGAAAAAAGTATATCAACCAACAACCATTAAGGCTTGTTTGGCTTTCGCAATAATATCCTGAATACTCGCCTGACCTAACGCCAAAAAAGAACCTAACTGTTCAGAGGAAAAAGGCTCCTGTTCTGCAGTCCCTTGGATCTCAATAAAACGACCATCATCGGTCATAACTAAATTTAAATCCACATCGGCAGATGAATCTTCAACATAATCTAAATCCGTAACAACTTGGCCATTCACGACGCCTAAACTAACCGCAGAAACAAAGTTTCGAATTGGATTATTTGCAATACGTCCTTCACTTATTAACTTTTGAATGACATCGTAAAGCACAATCATACCACCAGTAATGGATGTTGTACGAGTCCCACCATCAGCTTGAATAACATCACAGTCAATCACAATGGAAATTTCTCCCAATGCCTCTAAATCAACCGCCGCACGTAATGAACGTGCTATAAGACGCTGAATTTCCATGGTTCGGCCAGAAGGCTTTCCTTTGGTCACTTCTCGGCGAATTCGTTCATTTGCACATGCCGGCAACATGGCATATTCAGCAGTTACCCAACCGGAGCCCGTATCTTTTAGAAATCGTGGAACCCCAGACTCAACTGTCGCCGTACAAATCACCCGGGTTTTCCCAAATGAAATTAATACTGAGCTATGGGCATTTTCAATAAAACCTCGCTCAATCTTAATCTCCCTTAATTCATTAAATTGTCGTCCATCATGCCTCATCTATTTCTCCTCTCATTTGATCAACTTGTTGTTGTTGAATTAATTTACGACCTTCAGTAATATTCTTTTCCATTTTAATTACATTTTGCTGTAACTTTGTCACTGACAATTGTAACCGAGATAAAACACCATCCGCATAATCGTTCGCATCTTTTTTTAATCGATACATTTCTTTACGAGTATCAACCATCATGGATTGTGCATTATCAGTTGAGAAACCAATATCATTAGCATGAATTTGATTTACTTTAGATTCAGATAATTCCTGTTCGAACTCATTAACTGCGTCAGATAATTTTTGCAATAATGAAAAAACATCCTCTGGATTTACCAATACCTGTTTCCCTAACAACTGTTTTTTAGATGACTTAAATAATGACTCTAACAAAAAAACAACACCTTTAATTTTTTCCATGGTATTTCTCCTTTAATTGCGACGCAACATACGGCGTAACGTAGCCTTCAATATTACCGTTTAACTTAGCCAACTGGCGCACAATACTTGAGCTTAAATAGCTGTATGATTGGTCTGTCATTAAGAAAATCGTATCAATTCTTGGATCTTGGTCACGATTGGTTAAAGACATTTGAAATTCATATTCAAAATCACTCACAGCTCGTAACCCACGAATTAATTTAAAAATATTCTTTTGGCGTGCATAATCAACCAATAGTCCTTGAAACCCCTCAACAATAACATGCTCCGATCGAATACTATTTTTAATCAAATCAATGCGCTCTTCCATTGTAAATAAGGGAGTTTTATCAATGTTTTCTATTACACCAACAACAACCTGATCAAATATATTTAATGCCCGCTGAATAATGTCCAAATGCCCATTTGTAATGGGATCAAAACTTCCGGCATAAATTGCTTGATGTGTCATTAAAATACCATCTCAATCATAGCTTGATTGTAGCTTAAAGTTAGCCATCATATCAATCAAAAGACCATCATTAATCGTATTAAATAGTTAAAATTGAAATGATTGAATTGCCATAGTATGATGTTTTAACCATCATCAGATCGGAAAAACAAGTTGTATCTAACAGTTGATCATATTCAACAAATAACAATCCTTGATTGGAAATAATAGAGCCCGCACCAAACAACTCAAAAAATTGATCATAAATTGCTTGATTGGCCCAAACAGGGTCAAAATAAACATAATCAAATGGTTGAGCCATTGTTTTTAGATAACGAATCGCATCACTGCGAACAACCTGAGCAGACGCATTTAATAATTCAACATTTTGAATTAAGAAACGAACATCACGATCAACACATACAACTCGTGAAGCCCCCCTGGATTCCGCTTCCAACCCCATTGCTCCCGTACCTGAACATAAATCCAAAAAAGATGCCCCCTCAATATTCGAGCCAATCATACTAAACACAGCTTCTCTAACAATGGATTTGGTTGGCCGAAACTCCCTCTGTTTTGGATATAAAAGTTTACGACGTTTGTATTTTCCTGAAATAATATTCATGGTCTAATAGTAATCAACCTGTCAGAATCTGACCAATGAAGATCTCAAAACAATCAAGATTTCCGTTTTATCTGTTTTAATCTTGGCGATATTAACTTTTAATTTTAAAAGAAATTACTTCAATTAATCATACTAAATCTATCATTATTTTCTTAGTTATATGAATAAAACAATTTTCTAACCCAGTCATTATTAGGCCAATACGATATATCAACTAAAAGGATCATTAAACGTAATTACAAATTAATTTAATAATACCGCTGAAACAGTTATCTTCGCTTTGAAGAAATCAATGATATCAGAAAACTGATCCGAATCTGTAATTATTTGATCACACAAAAGAATCACCCGCTGAATTAATAATTTATTTGATAAATCCGCAAATGAGAATGCCAAGTCACCCGATTGCTGTGTGCCAAGCAAATTGCCTGGACCACGTATTTTCAAATCTTCCTCCGCTAAGTCAAACCCATTCGATGACGCTTGCATGGCCTTAATCCGCTGTTTTGATTCCGCTGACTTGGCCTCGGCTACCAAAAAACAATGCGCTTGATCATGACCCCGCCCCACACGACCACGCAATTGATGCAATTGCGATAAACCAAATCGTTCCGCATTCATAATGACCATGGTAGACGCATTTGGAACATCTACACCAACTTCAATAACAGTCGTTGACACCAACACTTGGATCTCGTTTGCTTTAAATCGACGCATCACCTCTTGCTTATCTTGATTTAACATTTTGCCGTGAAGCAACCCGACACGAAATTCACTAAAAACATCAGCCAAGGTATCGAAACCCTCTACCGCTGGAGCAACCGCATCTAAATGATCGGACGCTTCAATTAAAGGATAAACCACATAGGCTTGTCGCTTAGCTTGAAGTTCTAAGCGTATAAACTCATAAACTTGCTGAATACGATTAAGCTTAGAATAATAGGTTTTAGGCGATTTTCTGCCCGGTGGAAGTTCATCAATAACATCATGATCTAAATCACCATAATGGGTCAACATTAATGTACGAGGAATCGGTGTTGCAGACATAAACAAACAATGTGGAACCTTGGTTGATTTTTCCAATAACTTTTGGCGCTGGAAAACCCCAAAGCGATGCTGCTCATCAACAACAACCATACCTAAATTTGATATATCCACCGTATCTTGAACCAAGGCATGCGTCCCAACCACAATTAATGGATCGGGCGAACGTAATGCCAACATTACATCTTCACGAGCTTTCTTGGTTTGTTTACCCTTTAATAAAACAATTTCAACACCCAAATGAGAACATCTGTCGGTTAATTTTAAGAAATGCTGAGTCGCTAAAATCTCCGTCGGAACTAAAATGGCAGCCTTTAAACCACTTGAAATAGCCGCAAGCAAACTTAAAATTGCAACATCGGTTTTACCCGACCCAACATCACCTTGAATCAATCGAAAAACCGTCTTACTGGCGGTTAAATCATCTGCAATATGACCCCAAACACGCTGCTGTGCAGAGGTTAACTGATACGGCAACTGAGCTAAATATTGGTCAATTAATGCGGCCTTAGGATGAATTGAATACGAGGCTTTTAATGTTTTAGTCTCAATATAGCGAGAACGCCGTGGGAATAAATACATAAGTAATTCATCAAATGCAAATCGCTTCATTGCCAAGGCAACCTGAGATTGTGTTTCAGGAAAATGAAAGTATTGAATAGCAGTTTGAATCCCAACTAACCCTTCCGCCTTTAGAATCGATCCAGGCAAATGATCTTGCAACTCGCCATTGGCTAAGAGTCCCTTAACAATTGAAATAAGAATCCGATTTGATACACCTCGAATATCGGGATAAATCGGTAAAACCGTCCCATGCCCAGTCAAATTTAAAGACGAATACAACTCAAATTGATTGACCTGGAATGACAAAGTTAACTGATTCGAATCAAACTTTCCAACCGCTACAACCCAAGGATCATTCTTCAATTTTTCAACCAAATACGCCTGATTAAACCAAACCACGGGAATATCTTGGGACTCCGTTCGGAGCAATGCATTAAAAACCATTAAGTTTCGACGAATACGTTTTTTACTTACTGAACGCAACTTACCAACAAATGCATGAATTTGATTGGGTTCAAAATGATTGGAAAAAATCGAATATTGACGTAACACATATCGTTGAGGCTTTAAAAATAAGTAAGCAAAAGGATGATTAAACTTTTGCTTTACCATCAATGATTGTTGAGACGCAGTTAAAATATTTGAAATCAGACGATGCGAAGCCGCTTCATTTAAACTGAGTAACATGATTATTTTTGAACCTCATCACAACATCGTGATCGTAAGCATTAACTTGATATAACGACAAATCAATCGGAATTGACAATTGATCCTTCAGGAAGGGTACACCACTTTTGCCAAAAAACTGAGGTACTTTTGTAATCCATAACTCATCATAACAACCGGCACGTAACAACGACTGAAAAACAGCACTCCCCCCCTCAACCAACACGGAATGAATTTGAAATTGATATAAAGTTTCAAAAACGTAACGCCAATTTTGGAGTTTATCGTTTGATAAACCAGAAAAATGATAAAAACCATCATCAAAAACGGTGGTAGGTCCTGACTGAAACAATAATATCCGGCGCCCTTTGGCCAATGCGGATTGAACCCAAGCCATATCAACATAATTTTTAGGATCTAAAATTACAATCAACGGCTGAGTATCCACAGGCCGTTCAATTCGAACCGATAAGCGAGGTTGATCAATATTTATGGTTTTTGCCCCAACACAAATTGCCTGAACCGCCGATCGAAGTTCCTGAACCAAATTTAAAGATGCCGGAGAGGAAATATAATTTAGTTGTTTCGAATTGGGAGCAATATAACCATCAAAGCTTAATGCCGCTTTAACATATACATAAGGCCGTTTTAAAGAATAATACGTATAGAATTCCTTTATACATGCCAAACCCAAATCCGGCAATGCATGATCAATAACGTCGACATTATTGGCCTCAAGAAGTGCTTTGGACTTTTGATGAACCTCAGGGTTTGGATCATTTATGGCCCAAATACAACGTGAGATACCAGCATCAATAATTTGCTCTACACAGGGTTTTGTTTTTCCATGGTGACAACATGGCTCCAATGTGATTAATAATGTTGCCCCCTGAGTGTTCCCCTTTGCATTATTTAACGCAATAACTTCGGCATGATCTTTTCCTGCCAATTCATGATACCCTTCAGCAATAATAACATCATTCCGGATGACCATGGCACCTACCGCCGGATTTGGGTACTGAGAACCTCGTGAACTTAAGGTCTTTGCAATTAAATCATTTAAAAATACCGCTTCGATCTTAGTTATCTTCATCATCTTGATTCGTATAAATAAGATTATTATTCAACTTAATTTCAATGGAAGACGATTGATTTATAACAAATTCATCTTGAAAATAATCATCCTCATAAAAAACCCCAGAAAAAATTTGCTGCTTTTGTTGATTATTAATTACTTCATAAATTTCAAATTTATATTCAGGGAATTCGTTATCAAATTCAAATGAAATTTGAACCTTTTTATAATCATTATCCAATGGCCCAAGGGAGTCTATACGAACAGGCAACCCCTTACTTAATATAATTTGAATTTTACCATTATCAAACATGTATTGATTTGGTAGCGGCATCTGTGAAATAACCCGCCCCTTCTCAATGGTCGTTGAAAATTCTTCATCAACCATTTCAATATCAATGGCGGACCCTTCTAAAATAAATTGAACTTCACTTAACGTTTTCGAAATCAAAGAAGGCACAAGTAACTCTTGCTTTCCTTTTGAAACAAATAACTTTACTGCACGACCTTGCTTAATTCGACGTCCCACTGGCGGCTCGATTCGAATCACTTGTCCCTCAGCAATCGAAGGATGATAATTATAATTAACTTTATTCAGTGTTAACTGTAACTCCGTTAATGTGTTTTTCACACGTTCAAGCGCAATACCTTCTACATTCGGTATCTCCACAACACTATATTTTGAAAAATATGCCTGGTACCCAACATAAAGTAAGATTGATAGTCCAACGACAGCAATACCATTCACAATAATCGAAAAGAAACGACCAAAAATATGTTGCTTCTTTTCTGAAATCTCAGAAGAAAATGAGTGATTTGGATCAATTTTATTCGATAATTTCTCGAATTTAACCGTTTCTTTTCCTTCAAGAATCCCAATAATTAATCGGAATGACGCCCACCGATCCTCTGGCTTAAATTGAATGGATTTCATAATAAAATAATTGAGTTTATCGCTAATTTTTGAATTAACATCCTGACAAGCTTTTGGGCCTTTCATAAAGGCTTTTTTTAAATTAAAGATCGAATTTTTATACTCATATGGCCAATTCAAACAAACAATGTAATACGCCAATACACCAAAAGAGTACACATCCGTTTGAATGGAGCGCTTAAATGATTTTAAAAATTCGGGGGGAATAAAAACACAAGCATCAAACACATCGATTTTCGAATAGAAATATTCCAAACATAATAAGTTTATTTTTGCTGGCCCCAAAATAACCCGGTGATCATCTGAAATAAAAATATTATTTAAACTAAAATTACCAAAAATAAGGCGCTGCTCTTCCAACTGAAAAATTATTTTAGCAATCTTTAATAATAATTTATAACGTTTTTCAGCCGACCCCGAGTCTTTTTTAATTTTATTTAAATACAAATCCAACGACATTAACGACACATTTTCATTTTTATATACCAAAAATAAATCTTGTCCATCATATTCAATATCCAGCAATTGAAAAACATTGGGAACGCGCTGATATAAATAATCCTGTAAGGACTCGATACAAAATTCAGCAAACTGAGGCGAAACCAAGAGTGAATGAAACTTTAATATATATACATCAAATGATTCTTGAGAATCACGGCCATCATAAAGGGTATAGAAAACATCCGAAAATAGTTTTTCGTTAATTATGTATCGCGAACGAATTCGTTTTTCTTTTGACGTTTTAATGTCCATACCTTACTTCCACCATTAAAAAATACCCTTAACTTATTATTTATTTTGTATCCGTATATAATTCTATCTTCATTTAAAGTTTGGGTAAATTGATAAGCTCGGGTATATTTCTCATCGAGCATAATCAAATGCTGATCCTGAACATAAGAAAAGACGGTTTTGGTTGGCGTATGAACCTTAAACAACTGGTGATTTACGTTTTCTGATACAATTCGGTTTGACTTTGTACGTAACTGAGACTGATTCGCATTGCCCACCCAAACCAACGTCGAAGACTGATCTAACATACCATAACCACGCTCAATGAGTGAGGATCGTTTGGCTGCAACATTATAGTGAAATAAATCACTTTTTGACTGATAAAATAAATACACATTATTCCCCACAAGTTTTACAGGGGATTGAGTTAATTCAATGGGATAAATCACATCCCCTGAAATCACATCCAACTTATCAATTTTTTTCTGATTAACTAAAAATAAGTCCGTGTCTGTTTCGAACATATTATTATAATTTTCACCATTTTTTTCCCATAATTGGAAGCCTGTGAAGTAATCATAGCCAATAATCCGCTTATTTTGATAAAAAATAACAATAACTGGGTAATTTATATGCAATTTAAAGGCATTCTCCATATTTATTGACCATTTTATGCGACGTCGTATGGTATCAATTCCTTGGATCATTTGCTTGGAATAAACCACCACTTGATTGAAACCAACATAAAGTCCCATGGCATTGGACTGAACAGGAATACACCAATTTTTAATGTACTTTGAATTTAACTCACACACATCTTGAGTGGCGGAAAATAACTGATAATAGTTATTTTTATAGCCCTTAACCCAGTCATTTGCATGTAATAATGATGTAAAAAGAAGAAAAAGAATAAGATTCCGTTTCAAAATTAGTTTTTCTTCTTAGAAATCCCCTGCTTTTTCTTTAAATTACGACGTATATCAACTTGTTTTTCATCAGAACGCTTCAAAAATTTTGTTAAAACATCTTCAAATTCTTTATTTTCAGAACTTGAACGAATAAATAAGGCCTTTTTAGGCTTCTGTTCCTTAGCTTTCTTAATGGAAAATTCCAATTTACCTTTTTTATTGCGCCCCAGAACCTTTACTTTTACCTTTTCACCCAATTTAACATACTTATTAATATTGGTCACAAACTCGTTAGCAACTTCAGAGATATGAATTAAGCCTTCTTCACCTGTTTTACACCTAACAAAAACACCAAAATCGGCGATATTAGTAACCTCTACAAGAACCATATTACCCGGTTCAACTTCAGCAGCTTCTAATTCAGCTAAATTATCAATTTCTTCCATTATTATAATCCTTGTAATAAAACTTTAACGCAGTTTCATCTTTTTTTATCATTTTCAATTTTGTACGAGACAGAGTTTCCCAAGCATCGATATTTTGTAAATCATTAATCATATGTTTTGTTTTTTGTTGCCTTTGCTGAAGTTCAGTGTAACGATTCGTTTTTAAGCGAAATTCTTGCTGGAACCTATTATAACGAAAAAAGCCATTTATTCCAACCGTAACCGAGTAAAACAAGAATAACAGTGAAATTATCGAAAAAAAAACCGAAAAAAGTTAAATTTTCTCAATTTATCGCTTCAATCCCAAAATTGGTTGATCATATTTGGCAATTTCACCCAATTGATCATTAATCCGAATTAATTGATTGTACTTTGCAATACGATCCGTTCTAGACAACGATCCAGTTTTAATTTGCCCCGCATTGGTTGCAACCGCCAAATCTGCAATGAAGGTATCCTCACTTTCACCAGATCGATGAGAGATGACTGAATTATAACCTGAGCGATGAGCTAAATTAATGGCATCCATGGTTTCTGAAACAGTTCCAATTTGATTTACCTTAATCAGAATGGCATTGCCAACCCCATCTCTAATTCCACGTTGCAAGCGTTGAGAATTTGTAACAAATAAATCATCCCCAACAAT
>JAYNJH010000003.1:0-5250 GCA_038109885.1 Candidatus Margulisiibacteriota bacterium
TTGGGGAAGGCCTTATTTCAGTAGCCTTTGGTGTAAGTAGTTGAATTATTTGCTCATCTCCGTCAATTTGACCACCGCTACTTTGTTGGTGTAAAAATTCTCTGTATTTAGCTAGCGGGGTATTCCCTTCTTTATCTGTCGCATTAATTTCAGCGCCGGCAGCAACCAAACCTGGAATTAATTGGAGATTGCCTAAATATACCGCACAATGCAGTGGGGATTCACCGTATTGTTGTCCTTTTGCATTTTTAATTGAATATAGTAATTTGGTCATGTCTGCCCCCTTAATAGCAGATAGGCTATTCATAAGCTGAAACACGACTTCGCTATTTTTTTGAAATAAGGCAGTAAAAATGGCAATCACTTGGTTATTGTTTAGTAATATATTTAGTATCTCAATGTTAGGATTTTGAATGGAATTTTCAAACATAGTGATTAAGTTAACGTTTTCGACTGCTAAATCATGCGCACTCGATACTGGCGCTAAAGCCTTGGGGAGTGCCGTCTGTATTTCAGAGTTTGCCAACAATTGGTTCAGCATCTCTGGGTTTTTTCTAGCGATTGCATGATCAATGAATCCATATGCCTCGCCAGGTTGGTTTCTAAGAAAAGCCCCGGCAGTACGTATAGCACTATTCTGTAATAACTGACTTAGTATATCTGGGTTCTCACTATCAATTGCACGATGAATTAATTCATATCCAGCAACAGATGAGTTTGCAAGAAAAGTCCCCAGGGCAGTACTTATAGCATCATTTTCTAATAACTGACGTAGTATATCTGGGTTCTCACTATCAATTGCATGATGAATTAATTCATATACCTCTAGGCCTGAGTTGAATCCATCTTGACCCTCAGGTGGGACTGTAAGAAAAGCCCCCAGGGCAGTACGAATAGCATTATTTTCTAATAATATAGTTAGTGCCCCAGGCTTACCTAAACCAATAGCGTTATTTACAAAAGCAAAAGCCATATTGGGGTAACTTTTAAGCATACTATTACATGCTTGACCTATTTTATTATGCGATAATAATTGCTGGAATTGTGGCCTTGGCATAGAGCCAATGGCGTTGAAAATAATCTCTCGCAAATACCCCCCTGTTAAAATTGGATTTATTAACTCTGCCGTAACTTCTTCATCATCTAAATACCTATAAAGTAATTCATAATCTTGTAATTCAGCCGCTTTCCCTATAATCGTCATTTTTTGTTGGGGAGTTGTTGGTTTAATCGCCCTTAAAAATGCCGTATCATTACTTAAAGAGGGTTTCGCATCAAGAGCCCCCGCATCATCTTCATCAAACAGCTGTGACAATAGAGCACCTAACTCAGCGTCAATGAGATTATCAAACGCTTGTCGGTATTTGGGTTTAAGTCTAGGGGTTATTTGGTTCATCAATGTGAACCCACTTTCAATTTGTTGAATTAAATTAAATACACCCGTTACATGCGTTGCATTAAGTTCCTCAGTAAACTGTTCAGAATTGACCTGTTGAATGAATTCATCAATTTGTTGTAAAACTTGCTGCTCTCGGGTTAAGGGGGTAACGTTACCTGAACGGGCTGTTTGCGCTGCCTCAGTCGCTTTGGGTTTAACCAATAAACGGGTTAAAACATCAAAATACTTGTTTAAGCAGGTATCAATTTTAGCGGTTGCAGCATCGATGGCTTTTTGAGAATCAGTAAACCAATCTTTAAATATGACCCCCGTGTTGCCCTCAGATGGTAAAACCACTTGTTTAACAATTTTAATAACCTCAGCTTTGGTTTTTCCAGACTCAATCGCCTCTTTCACCTCTTTTGTTAACTTATTTCTTACATCATCAATAGAAAACCATAATTTCAAATCATCTTTTTTATCCTCTTTTACAGACTGCTCAAGTTGATAAAACATCTGTGAAAACAGTTCATCCATAATGGCGCGCACCAAGCCATCTTTTGCCCTAACGTTATTTTCAGGTGGTGGCTTATGGGTAATTTCAATTGTAGATCCAGGGCTACCGCTACGCCCAGCACGGCCTTGTATTTGGGCTCGCTGACGGGCATCCCCTGGTGGAAAGGTGCAAATCACGTGCAGGCCAGACGCTTTACAGTCATCAGCCACGCGCCAATCAGTGCCTCTAGACCCTATACGTGTTGTTATAATAACCGTATTGGCGCCATGTGCTGCAGCCGCTACATCAGCGTGTTCTTTATCGGTATACATTTTAATGGTTCGCCCATCTTTTTTTAAAGACTTTTCAAATTGGTTTGCGTCTTCGATGGTTTCACAAACCAGTAAAATGGGCTGGGTTGTGGTACGTGATTCAATATTCCTTTTAATTTCGGTTTCCCAGGTTGCTTTATTTGTGGTCTCAGCTTCACTAATGCATTGAATGGGTGGCAGATCAATTCGTTCTGGACGTTTAAAGTCTGGCACCATGGCACAGGGCACATCTGCACCATACATAATATTCAACATGCTCTTAAACTCCAAATGGTTGAGTGGGTCAAGGGTTGCATCGGGCAAGGAACCGGTAAACCCAACCATGCATTGGCCATCCAATAACAATCCCAATTGCGATTGATAATCAAGTGCAGTGCTTGGATTTAAGGTAATTTTGCCATACTCCTTATACTCCATAAACAAATGCTTTAAGCCCTCAAATCTCATATTGGGTATAATCTGCCCGGTGGCTTCATCCACATAGTAAACGTCTTTTGGGTACATTTTTTCCAATGTAAAGTTGTCACTCCCCGGTTTGTTACACATTTTATGAATCTCACTATATAAACCGTAAACCTTTTGCCACAGACGTTGAAGGGATTCATCCGGTACAAATGCCTTATTCTTTACTTGTTGGTCAATAAAATTAAAATACCGTTTAAAGTTATCCCTAACATCTCTCAATTTTGATTCTGAATTTAAAACAGACTTTCCATTTTCTTGTTTAATTAATGAAGCACTTAATTGACTCGCTATTTGCTCAAACCTCGTTTGATTTTCACCCTTAAGCGCGTTTTGAACAAAATGTGTTAAGGGCGCATACGAAGCGTTTATAAACGAGCCTATGCTGGATGACTTAACATAGTTAACGCCGTCTCTGTAGCTTGAACCTTGGTTAAATACAGCCAGGGCATCATCAATCCAACCATCCAAATGAGAATTTACATACGCCTGAAGAGTTGCATTATCTGTTTTTGTTGGGTCTACCAAATTTTTAATAGCATCTTTAATCTCTTGTGTTTCATTTGTTGGGTCTTTTTGTACTTCGTTTGCAATAGCGGCGGCAATCTGTTGAATTTTTTCAGCAAATGGCAACGGGCCACTTGTACGAATCACACTGCCAGCATGGTCATACAAAACTGAATCGCATTCATCCACCACAAAACAAACATTTGGTTTAGATTCAGCACCGTTTGGCCAAATATCAAGCTTGGGTTTCATTCTATCTTGAGGCGCACCTTTACGGTAGCCACTCACCTTTTCTTGGCATAACTTATCGCTTTCAAGTGAAAACGATGTGGCGTATATAACCCTAGGGGATTTAAGCGATTCAGTTCCAATTTGGTTTTCTTGATTAGAAAAATAACTCATCGGGACCCCGCAGGCATCATACAAGGCCTTTTGATCTTTTGCGCCATCTTCAGCTAACGGTTCGGTTGTACTAATAATAACAACATCTTGCCTATATACTTGTTGCCTGACAATGGCGGTCATTGCGGCAATAAGGGTTTTGCCTTGCCCGGTTCTAATTTGACCCAAGGCATTACTAGCTTCTCCCTGAGCAAACATTAATACGCTTAATAATTGATTTGCACGCGGGTAAAACCCATTGACCTCAAATGCCTTTTCAGCAACATCGGCTATTTTTTGTATTAATTCTGCAGATTCATATTCTGGTGAATCTTTAGCATACATAGGCTCTTCAAAAGGACGTAATAAACGCTGCATTACTCGTTCTAATTGGTCAAAATATTTACCTACATTAGCCTCATCCATCATTGAATTATCGGCCCTAAATCTAGCGAACAAATCGGAATACTGATTTTGAAGATCGCTCAATTGCTTACCTTTAGAATGACCTGGTTTTGAGTTAGGAATACTCAAGCAACTCGAAACCGGTGCGCCAATACTACCACTCGTTGGTGTTGTTGATGCACTTTGAATGTCATCAACAATTTTATGAATGTCATCTTTATTTGGTCCGGTATATGACTTATTAAATGCCGCTGTAATTTGATCCTCTTTCAAATCAATTTTTAGGCGTAATTTAACCGCCATTTTTAATAGGTAATGTTGCTGATTTTGGGGCGATACGTCGGGTATTTTCCTGACTGATTTTTTGACTTGTTTTTCGTGGTATTTTATTAAACTTTTTAAGTACGACGTCCAAGCTGTTCTATTAAATTCAGCGCCAGACTTCTTACCATGCTTCTCTCTTGTTTGTGAACCATACTCACCAGATGAAAAATCCACACGCTTCGTTAGCTCGTAACGATTAAGGGCATCACTATTTAGTCCTTTTTTACGTGCCGCTTTTAACAAAACATATAAGTTCTGAACGGCCGTTAATGTCGAATCATCTAATATTTCATGATTTTTATCAAGTGTTGCATTTATATGCCCCTTTAACTTGTTAAGCAGTTCAATTTCAGATGATTCGTTTGAAACATCGCTTAAACCACCCGGTCCATCACCCGCATTCTGACAAATGAATTGCATGGATTTTAATATGTCTTGTCTGTTGTTAATTTGTAAAATTTCCGCTATTTTGGTTTCGCCTATTGGACCAACCTTAACACCTAATTTGTTTAAGGGTGTAACACCGGTTTCATTTAACTTTCCTAAATTTTGACCAACTGGGCCTAATGCAGACATAATAATGGTTATTCCCATTAATAAATGTAAATAAACATTTAAAAACGGCCTTGCCCCCCGGTAAATTTGCACGAACTTTTTCAACGCAATAAAACTATGATAAATTTATAGATAAGTAATAAGGAGGCAATAATGACCTGTCGCGGAATTCGTGGAGCAATAACAATTGAAGAAAACAATAAAGATCAAATTGTGGAAGGCACCATTCGAATTTTGTCAGAAATGATTTCAAAAAACAGTATTAAAGACGAAGATATTGTTTCCATATTCTTCTCGGTTACTGAAGACTTAAATGCCACATTTCCAGCGCGTGCTGCACGTCAAATGAACTTAATACATACACCACTATTGTGTTTTCATGAAATTCGCGTCCCAGATGGTCTAGAAAA
>JAYNJH010000003.1:5260-10646 GCA_038109885.1 Candidatus Margulisiibacteriota bacterium
AAAAATGCTTTCGGATTCTAATGCATGTAAACTCAACAAAATCACTGTAAGATATCCAACACATTTAATTAGAAAAAGCCACAGCATTACGACCGGACATTACTAAAAAATGACACAAATAACCATTATTGGCTGTGGTTTAATTGGGGGATCATTTGCAGCGCTAGTAAAGAAATATAAAACAAATCACAGAATTATAGGTATAGGGCGTCGAAAAGAACCATTGGAAAATGCCGTTAATATGGGCCTTATTGATGAATATGCACTAGATATAAATCCCAATAAAATTGCTAAATCAAAATACATCATTCTTGCAACCCCCATTTCAACCATTCTCCCGTTGATTGAACAACTGACGAAATCAATAAAACAATCATTAAATATTATAGACTTTTCCAGTGTAAAATCGTTCCTTAATCATCCAATCGTTACTAAATCTCACCATAATATTATTCCTGTACACCCAATGGGGGGCCGTGAAGTTCAAGGCATAGAAAATGCAGATAGTCGTGTATTAGAATACTGCCCATTAATCACTTTTGATAAAAATAATGAATCAGAAATAAATAAATTTTTTAGATCTTGTTCATTTAACATTATTTCGTGCTCATCTTACGAAGAACACGATGAGTGGATGGCTTACGTTTCCCATGGGCCATATTTAATTGCCAATTTAATCCCAATATTATTAAGTAAGCAACAAAACCATAACCATTTAAGGTCAGTAATAGCGGGTGGCTTTAAAGATACAACTCGTGTAAGTGGTAGTTCCATCGAATGGGGATTAGATATTTTAGAAGGAAACAAAGTGCCCCTAATTCATTTTCTAACCAAAATAGAAGAAGTCATTCAACATTTAAAACAAGATTTACAAAATGAAAATTTCGAACAATTAAAACAAACATTAAGCTTAGCAAAACAAACTCGCCAACTCATTGTTGATGACAAATAGATTATCGCCATCCTTCTTTAAAAAAAACACACTAAATGTTGCAAAAGAGCTCCTTGGAACCGAACTTTTATATGAAAGTGATGACGGGCAAGTTGGGGGAATCATATCAGAAACAGAAGCTTATACTGAAGATGACCCGGCATGTCACGCATTCAAAGGAAAAAAAACACCACGAAACGCCCCCATGTTTCTTAACGGTGGTCACATCTACATTTATTTTATTTATGGAATGTACCATTGCCTCAATTTTGTAACTGAAAAAGAAGGGGTGGGCGCAGCGGTGCTAATTCGAGAACTAATACCAACCAAAGGGCTGCACATTATTAAACAACACCGTTCAAAAATTAAAAATGAATCACAACTTTTAAATGGCCCCAGCAAACTAATGATAGGATTAAATATAAAAACAAGCTTAAATGGAACATACTTATGGCATCAAGATTCACCCTTTCAGTTAATAAAAAGAATGACACCAACAAAAATTCAACAATTAGAACGAATTGGAATTAGAGAAGGCATCGAAAAAAAATGGCGATTCAAAGCAAAGTTCGACAACTAAAATTGAAACTTACTTAAAATTGCATCTCGAATTGCAACCGCAGACTGCTGAAAATAATTGGATAATGGCGTCCAGTGAAAAGTGTTCTGATTAATAAACTTAGACATTTCAGTTGAAATAATCGAAGGGTCTTTAGACTCAATAAAAAAAGAGATCGCCCCCCCAATTAATTGTTGTTGTTGCAAAAATCGTTTTTTGGATGACTGCGGCCCTGAACCAATAAACGAAATAACGGGTCGTTTAGCAAACATAGCTTGCTCATTTGCCGTACCGGCCAGCCCAATAATAACAGAAGACTGTTGTAAAACATCCATAAATTGATTTGAAACATTAACCTGCAATGCACCATTAATAAACATCTGACAGTCATTGGTTTCATGAAATTGCCAATCCAACCCATCCGTAAGTAACGCCAATTGATGTTTTGTAAAATGAGCTGGCAATGCAATCACATATGTCACTGGCTTGGATAATTCTAATGTCTCTAAAATGGTCAAAATAATTTTCAGATTAGATAACCCTTCTGCTCTAGATCCTGGCAAAATTCCAATCACAAACGCATTGGGTCTCGGCAAATCAGATGTCATAGCATCAAACATAGGGTTCCCAAAAAAATAAGATGGAATCCCTTTTCGACACATCTTTTGATGTGTTTCAATATCCCTTGGAAATACCATTTTGGCATATTTTTTTATTAACATAAACTCAATCCCCCAATGTGGAATAGCACGTTCAGATTTTGCCGTTGGCATAAAAATTATTGGAGCAGGTGATCGAGATGCCATAAATAATGCATAGATATCACCAACGACCAATTGATAATCCGCCGTGGAAGTAACAATTGTTCGCCATTGATTTAGGAATTGCCCAATCAGCCCATGCCTAACATCGCGAATAAAATCTCTAACTTTAAATAAAAAACCACCACTTGGAAGCATTTCTTGTCCACATTTCGGCTGAATATCACGTTTTTTATATTCATTTCCTGGCCCCACCAAAGGAACCGCTTCAAATAAAAATGAGTCTTGACCAAACGCATCCAATAGTTGACATGCAATCAAATCTTCACCAAAACCATTACTAATCAATCGAATTTTTTTCATACCATAGGAACAATAAAATTTTTAACAACATCAAGTAATGTATCACCAATAAAGTCAGGATAAACTTGCGACTCAGACTTGCCCCCCAAACCTGTACGAACCAGCGCAGATTTTACCCCAGCATTTTGTGCGGCTTGGATATCCACAGTAGAATCACCAACCATAACAACCGCCGATGTATCAAGTTCAAAATCGGTCATAATGGTATGAATCATCCCTGGGTTTGGCTTTCGACAATTGGATGCTTTCAAAAATTTACCAACCCCTGCCGTTGGATGATAAGGCGAAAAGAGTGTTTTCTGAATTTGAATACCATGGTTACGAAAGGCGTCTTCAATAAATTGTTCAATAAGCATATAGTCATCAATAGAATAGTAGCCACGCCCGATTCCTGACTGATTGGTAGCAATAAACAATTGAACCGAAAGATCAGACAATTGCTGACAAGCTGCCATAACCCCTGGATAAAATTCAACCTGTTGAACTTGACTCAAGTAGGGGACATAACGGATAAGCGTCCCATCCCGATCAAAAATAACCGCTTTAATCATTGGGAGCTAGCACATTGGGTGTCACCGCCCCGTTGATTACTGACTTATCTTTAAAATAAGTCTTGAGTGACATTTTAAGCTTAGCTTTATCCACGTCTGAAATAATAACCGGATCAAGTGAAGATAAATAATCCTGAACATCAAATTGATCCGAATAATAAGCAATATTAACAATCGTTAATAAGGCATCCAAGTACGGCGATGAAATTGAAAATAAAGGGTCATTATATTTAAACTTTTTAACGCTATTTTTAACCATAATATTAGTTGATGCCGTAACACTAGCGGTTGGAATGATTCGGTAAAACTCTTTAAGCGGAATAATACTTTCTTGATTAAATGATTCTTTTTTTAAATGATTATAAAACAGAACAGATACCAAATGTTGATAAGGCGTAATCTCAATATTGGTCGTCGGTAATTCAGACAGAATGGTTAAAATGTACTGATCTTTTGAAGTGTATTGAAAAAAGGAATAAAAATCATATTTAGGCCGCACCTTTTTAAACACTGTTTTAATTTTATAATTATCTGAAGGTAACAAATTAAACTGAATATAGCCTTGCTGATACCGCGAAGAGGTGACTAAATTTTTTTTAAGATCGTAATTTGTTACAACAGGGGAACTCGCCTTTTTAGTACCTTCCAAACCAATAACCGCACGAGCAAACCCGATTTTCTCATAACCTTTCCCATAAGTTACACCTTGCCCATACACATAAACGTCAATCACATTTTGTGTTGTTGGAACTGAAGACCAGCCATGGACGGAAAATGGCAAGTAATCGGTAGACAAACTTACCGATTTAAAAATACTTTTATTTGATTGATCAGATATATCTTGAGCCACTTTTCCACACGAAATAAGCAACGTTAAAAAAACCAGGAAGACGTAACGGTTCATACCTTTAAATATAACAAAAATACGAAAAGCATTAAACAATGCTAATAAAGTGAAGCATCATCAGAAATACCCTTTATAGAGTAATCATCGACTGTATTGTCAGATAAATCTGCTTTATTTTTAATCACATTCAAACCTTTCGTTAATGCGTTAAAATTATGCGGAGATAATACCAAATTATCATTGATAATATTAAGAATATTTTCAGCAATCTCATAGCGATCTTCTTTCGAATCCTCCAATATTGAACCCAAAGAATCTTGATTTAAAGCAAGATCACCGGACGATTGACTCAAGGAAGAATCAGCCCCCATTTGTGAATCCAATAGTAACGGGTCCTCACTCGATTCAAGCGTTAACTTTGATTCCATACCCAACAACATTTTTTGTGGACTATCTGAACCAAGCGATACTTGGTCTGGATCCTCAAACAGTTTTTTAGCCAATTGCTTTAACCCATCAATAATTTCTTTTATTTCCGCTGAAATTTCAGGCATTATCTCTGCCATTTCACCCATTAACGTTACCAATTTCACAATATCATTGCGCTGAATACCATCCGAAATCAAGTTTTTAATTAAGGTTAAAATCTGATTAATTTCATCAATCTGACCGGCAGAAAGCCCCAAAGGGTTACCCGAATCATTGACATGATTTGTAATGACCCCAATAAAATTTTGAATATTGCCTAACATTGACATTGGCGCCTCCTATCTAAGTTATCGACAGATTTCTTAAAAAAAATGCACGAATTTTTTTTAATGAGTACAATTATGATACCATAATAAACATGATTAAATTAGGTAAATATCGTCATTACAAAGGCCAAGAATATGAACTGATTGGTTTGGCACATCACACAGAAACAAAAACGCCCATGGTTCTCTATAAAGCCCTTTACGAGGTTCCTGAACTAAATGATATTTACGGAAAAACGGTTATATTTACTCGACCCTATGAATTATTTATCGAAACGATAGAACTAAATAATAAACGCATTCCCCGCTTTAAGTATTTAGAAGGCTAAAACGTTCCGTTACGAATACGATCTTTTATTGACTCAATTAATTTAAAGACAAATGCAATATTGTGGTAGGACATTAGGGTTACCGCTAGAATTTCATTGGCAACAAACAGGTGCCTCAAATAAGCCCTTGAGTAGTTCTGACATACCATACAATCACACCCCTCATCCAAAGGTGCCAAATCATCTGAAAAGCGTTGATTTCGAATATTTTTTCTGCCATCAGCAGAAAAAAAGTTACCGTGTCTGGCCAATCGAGTTGGGGCAACGCAATCAAACATATCAATTCCAGA
>JAYNJH010000003.1:10656-17681 GCA_038109885.1 Candidatus Margulisiibacteriota bacterium
TTTTTGGGCAGGTAATAGGGCTGCGGTAAAATCGGTAATTTGGGCTAAGTCGTCCAAAGGTTCACCAACACTTAATCCACCAATAGAAAACCCTGAAAAGTCATACGCAGTAAGTATTTCCGCACTTTTTTGACGCGATTCTTTAAAAACACCCCCTTGAACCAAGCCAAATAAAAGTTGATTGTTGGATTGGTTTTCCCAATAATCAAAGGCCTCTTTTTCCCATCGATGCGTTATTAACATGTCGGCCTCAACTTGTTTTTGAGTACTAGGGTATGCCGTACAAATATCCAAGGGCATCATAATATCACTGCCTAAATTACGTTGAATATCAATCACACGTCTTGGTGTTAAACGATGCTTAGATCCATCCAAGTGTGATTTAAACGTGACCCCATCAGCATCAATTGTTCGTTGATTCTTTAATGAAAAAACTTGATATCCACCCGAATCTGTTAAAATCGGCTTTTGCCAATTCATAAAGGAATGAAGCCCCCCCAATTTTGAAATACGTTCGCTAGTGGGCCTTAAATTTAAATGATAAACATTACCTAAAATAATTTGAGTATTTAACTGATGCAGATAATCAACCGGCAGTCCCTTTACAGTAGCTTGCGTACCAACTGGCATAAAAACCGGGGTCTCAATCGTCCCATGGGCCGTATGTAATTTGCCAATACGAGCACTTGATTTTTTAGACACCATTAAAAGTTCAAACATAATGAGTAACAATACCCAAGATTTTTCACTTAAGCAAATTAAGCCTTATCATATGTAAAATAAACGAACAAAAATTTAAATAAATCTTATAAATAATCCATCCAAAGCACCAATCCCATTAATATAAAAGGGACTGAATACAAAAGCTCACCACATTCAAACCAAAATTTAAATCGTTCATTAAAGTAGATCACCACTAAATACATCGTTACAGAAATTAAAACAAATGTCATAAATAAATGAGATATTTGAATCGCAAAAAATATGGTAATAATAGATAACAAAATGCAACCGTAAAAATACCACATTCGCTTTAATTCAATAAATTCATGCCCCACCAAATTTAAACACGTATAAGAATAAATAAAGAACACTAATTGTGAGACTATAATCTGTTCATAGAAAACAACCATGATTAATGTAAAAATGAACGCAACAATAAACGGTTTTAAAAAATGATAATACTTTATTTTCAAAGCCACTAAATGCGCCACATAAATACAAAAGATTAAAAATAAATAAAATTTTAACAGCGTTGGCAAAAGTAACCAGAAAATAATTGAAGGGCATCCCAATACAATCAAGGAAATTCCCAAAGGCACATACCGATTTTGATAAATAAAATGACGTTCACACAATTCATTTGAATCTAAATATAAGTCAAATACTCGATCCAAAATATAAAAAAGAGACGTAACACAACATAAACCAAACAATATAAATAACGAAAACTTGGAAAAAAGAAGCATTAAAAAAGTTTGAACCACTGCAACACATAGAACGCTATCAAGAGCAAACCATCGAATAAAAAAATAAAATCGCATTAAGGAATGATTAGTAAAACAGCCGAAATAAAAATTAACATTAATACAATATTTTTATAAATATACGTTGTAAATCGTGAACCGAATGTTCCCCCCAACAAAAACCCAATGAAGGAATAAAAAAGCATGTAGATAAAATTAGATAGGTCGATATTGTCATAGACTCCAAAAGAATAAAAAACAATCAATGAAATAAATGAGACCCCAGTGAAAAACAAATTCATTAAAAAAATAGTTCCTTCACGGGTTAATGAACGATCTGAAAGTAAAATAACACTTATAAAAGGGCCCAATATCCCAAAGGCACCCGCCACAGAGCCTAAAGTAATTCCTAAAATAGAACGCACTGGGTTTTTATTTGGTATCGAAATTTGATCGTAAATTTGAAGTACAATTGCAGCAATTAATAAAAGTCCCAGCAAAGGATCAAATACGCGACTACCCATCTGAAAATATAACCAAAGGCCAATAGGTGTGGCCAAAATACCAAAAAATACAAAATCATAATATTTTTTAGGACGATGAGAAATTGTTGAAAACATAATAAAGGAATCCACAAATAGTGCAATCAATAAACAAAATGGCAATAGGGATTTCGCTGGAAAAAATAAACTCCCAATAGACAGAAAAAACAAATTAAAGCCAAACCCAAACGCGGCTTGAACAAACGTTGAAAAAATAATAATCAAAATTAGTTCTAAATTAAGTAACATACAACCTCATCTACCAGTGCAAGCCCCTCTTTTTTTATATAAAAATATTCATTATTTTGGTACACAATATTATTAAATACATTTTTATTCAATATTTTTCGAACTTTATCTATTTTTTGTCTCCCAAAAAAGTGTTCCAACTGTTTAAAATAAATGGGAGAAATATATCTTAATCGTGTAGAAATATACTCAAGCCAATCCATTTTAAGCGAATTAGACTGAGGAAGTTTTCCATGTAAATTAAGTAAGTAATTTGCATAATCATGGTCATTAGAATATCGATACCCTTGAAAAAAAGAATGTGCACCAGGCCCCAATCCAATCGTCGGGCTAAATGTCCAATACTTGATATTATGTTGCGATTGAAACCCTGATTTAGCAAAATTTGACACCTCGTATTGATGAAAGTTTAAGCTCATTAAAGAATTTTGAATATATTCATATTCATCCGCTTGTTGATCGTCATTAACTGTTAAGTTTGAAATATAAAAGGGGGTACCTTCTTCAATCGTCAAACCATACAAAGAAACATGCTTAATCGGATAGTTATTTAACACATTTAACGACGTAGATAGTTCACGAATACCGTGACTGGGGTGCCCAAAAATAATATCAATACTCACATTATCTAAACCCGCTTCAAAAACTTGAGTCATAAACATTTTCAAGTCCAAAACATCGTGATTTCGACCATAATCCTTTAAAACAGTCCCATTAAAAGATTGTGCACCAATACTTGCTCGATTAATGCCCAAACGAACCAAGTGCGCCAATTTAACATTTGAATGAACGCCGGGATTCATTTCCATCGAAATCTCAGACCCAGGCACCACTTTAAAGTAGCGATGAATCGACTCAAAAATCTGATCTAACCATTGCAACGGTAATACATTCGGTGTCCCTCCCCCAAAATAAATTGAATTTACATTAATTCGACCATATGTTTCATAATACAAGGCCATTTCTTGAATTAAATTATTTGAAAACAATGCCATGCGATCACGGTCAACAGGCATTTTATAAAATGCGCAATAGGGGCATATCTCTATACAAAAAGGCACATGTATATATAAACCTACAAAACCCTCACTCAACAAAGGTAAACTATCGGGGGTGAAGGATAAATATCATAACTAATCTGTTATTAGAGCTTTTTTGAAAACTTCAATTTCATCAAGCGCTTTACCCGTACCAAGGGCCACACACTTTAATGGGTCCTCAGCTATGCGAGTAATAATATTAGTCTGCTCTTGAATATGTCGATCAAGTCCTTTTAACAATGCACCACCACCAGCAAGCGTAATCCCTAAATCCATAATATCAGAAGATAACTCAGGAGGGGTCTTTTCCAACGTTTGTCGTATACCATCAATAATTGTTGAAATCGTATCCTTTAAAGCTTCACGAATTTCAATGGAAGTAAATGTAAACGTTTTAGGAAGTCCAGAAACTAAATCACGACCTCGAACCTCCATCGATTTTTCTTCATCATAATCGGTTGCTGAACCCAGTTGAATCTTAACATCCTCTGCGGTACGCTCACCAATCAATAAACGGTAATTTTCTCGACAATGGGAGATAATCGCTTCATCCATTTCATCACCAGCCACTCGAATCGATTTAGCAACAACAATACCACCCAATGATATGATTGCAACCTCAGTGGTACCCCCACCAATATCAACCACCATACTACCTGACGGTTCAGAGACCGGTAGTGAAGCACCAATAGCAGCCGCCATGGGCTCTTCTAATAAATAAGCTTCGCTAGCACCGGCTTGATAAGCGGCATCTAAAACAGCTCGTTTTTCAACACCAGTGATTCCTGAAGGTATGCCAATAATAATTCTTGGCTTTGCAAAAAATAAACGCCGATCCAAAGCTTTGCGAATAAAATGTTTCAACATAGTTTCAGTAATATCAAAATCAGCAATCACACCATCTCGTAATGGGCGCACAGCGACCACATTACCTGGTGTACGACCAATCATCCGTTTAGCATCATCACCAACAGCTAAAACCAAGTTCTTTTTAGAGTCCAAAGCAACAACCGAAGGTTCTTGGATAACAACCCCCTTACCTCGAACAAATACAAGAACATTTGCAGTTCCTAAATCGATACCCAAATCACAATTTAATGAAGGGAAAAGCTTGACTAATGCACGTCGCATGAAAGACTCCTTAGCTTGAATAATTAAAATTATAACAGATCAGGAATCCATCGAAAAGGTATTATTAAGGAACAACAGCAACTTTGCCACGCCCAATTACTTTGCCATCATAAATAAAAATATAGAAATAAACGCCAGCAGACATTTCATAACCATTGAGCTGCTCTTTATTGAATGTAATTTGGTTTGGCCCCGAACGGCCACATGAACCATTCGCCGGACATTGCTTTTGAAAAATTCGATGCCCAAAAATGTCATACATTTGTATTTCAATATCCATTGGATTGGAAAGTTGATAATACAACGTCCCACCAGCCTTACCTGTATTGGTATTTGCATTTGAAAATCGAAATGGATTTGGATAAAACAACGGCTCGGATAACAATTCAAATTTACTATCCGCTAACATATTAATATCATCAACAGATACACTCCCATCCGCTGAATCAAATAAAAAGTTGTTAAATGCAACTCGCATCACAACCACATCATCACTATAGGACAGCCCACTATTAACAAACCAAAATCCAAGCACATCTAATTTCTTATTTGCACTTCTTGCAATCACATTTGAATTTTCAATTTTATTTGGCTGTGAAGTTGATGCATTAATTGCAGAATTTACGTCATAGGAGGAAACGGTTACCTTCGCAAAGGAAGAAAGCGAAAAAGTTAAACATAATAAAATTGTGTATAGTACGTTAGTCTTAGGCATACGTCCCCCTATACAACTTAAATTCCCACTATTAAATCTTTTTAAACATCGATGAAACTTGATATATTTTAAGACTCAGTGGCACCAAAAATTGCGGCAAGATCATCAACCGTAAGGCGTTTTAATATATGCTCATACGGGGCTATATCCGTATCAA
Source organism: Candidatus Margulisiibacteriota bacterium (assembly GCA_038109885.1). Classification (GTDB taxonomy): domain Bacteria; phylum Margulisbacteria; class Marinamargulisbacteria; order UBA817; family UBA817; genus UBA817. Next base: position 15,957 of record JAYNJH010000003.1, read on the forward strand.
GTAAATGCATCGAAAGCGATTCCCATGACTGAACCTCAATGTTTAAAAATGAGGCTAACTTCTCAACAATTTTGGGCATCACTGGCGATAAATAAATCATTAAAATCCGTAACCCATTCAGCGCAGTTGTACAGACCACTTGGGCTTGGTTCGGATCATCCTTTACAAGCGCCCATGGGGCCTTCTCATCAATGTATTTATTCATTAAATCCGCACATTCCATAATTTTTCGCATGCATTTATGTGTCTCCAAATCGTTATAATGGGTAATAATCTGTTCTTTAGCACGCAACATTTGAGTCAAAATATGATGCCCATCGTCATCTATAAAAGATAACTTACCCGCTAACTTCTTTGTCACAATTGATCCAATTCGACTCGCAATATTTATAAATTTTCCTAAAACATCAGAATTAACCTTATTCACAAAATCAACGGCGTTAAAATCAATATCATCCATCGAAGAAGAAAGCTTTGCCGCATAATAGTATCTTAATATGTCTGGATCCAAATGGTCAGCATAATCTCGCGCTAAAATAAATGTTCCCCGACTCTTTGACATTTTTTCCCCATTAATAGTTAAAAACCCATGAACATTCACCTTTTTAGGGACATTATATCCAGCAACAGATAACATTGCTGGCCAAAACAAGGTATGAAAATACATAATATCCTTGCCAATAAAATGGTGTATCTCTACAGCATCATTTTTCCAAAAATCAGCCGCAGCTTTACCTTGTTTCTTTGCCCAATGATCCGTTGTTGCAATATAGCCTATCGGGGCATCCATCCAAACATAAAAATATTTATTTTCAGTATTGGGAATTTTAAACCCAAAATACGGCGCATCGCGTGAAATATCCCAATCCTTTAATCCTTGCTCAAACCATTCATTTAATTTATTTTTAACTGGTTGACTAACAGGATTGGTCGCCAACCATTGCTCAATTGTTTTTTTATATCGATCCAACTTAAAAAAATAGTGTTTAGAAGATTTCAAAACGGGTGCTTGACCCGAAAAAACCGATACTGGATCTTTTAACTCTGTTGCACAATAGGTAGTATAACATTGTTCACAGGCATCACCATATTGATCCAGGGCATCACATTTGGGGCACGTCCCTTTAATATATCGATCAGCTAAAAATAAGCCTGAAGACTCACAATAGTATTGTTCAATATCCCGAGTTTCAATGCCCCCATCGGCTTCAGCCGCCAAGTAAACGCTTTGTGAAATCAACTCATTCTCTGGAGAGTGGGTTGTATAGTAATCATCATAATCAATATGAAATAATTTAAAATCAGACATATGTTGTTGTTGAACTTTATCTACAAACACTTCTGGAGAAAGCCCTTCTTTTTCAGCACTAAGCATAACCGCTGTGCCATGAGTATCATCCGCGCACATATAATAGCATTGGTTACCAATCAACTTTTGAAACCGAACAAAAATATCCGTTTGGACATGTTCCACCAAATGCCCTAAATGAATATCGCCATTGGCATACGGTAAAGCGCTTGTTACTAGTAGGGTTTTAGTCATAAAAAAAGTATATCATAGCAGATTAAAATAACCAGCATATCCTAGACTTATTATTGAAAACCCAAGCTCAAAAGTGTATAATATTTGTACATACATGAAAAAAAACAACGAATTAATTGATGTAAACCATTTTTTCAATCATTGGATGAAAGAAATTGAAACCGGAGATCATTATAAAGAGC
>JAYNJH010000003.1:17752-19576 GCA_038109885.1 Candidatus Margulisiibacteriota bacterium
AAATCAACGCCAAAATTATCCAGCATTGAAACTCAAAAAATCAAACCTTTATTAGAGTTTTTAAGAAATATTCGAAAAGTTCATGAACAACAAGGGTTATCCATTCGAGATACAACGCTTCTTACACTGTCATTAAAATCCAGTTTAAACGAATACATGAAGACATTAAGTCAATCCGCGCCAATGTTTGAAAATCTAGACCATCTACTTGATATGTTTAGTATTTTATCATTTGAACTATACTCCAACGAACAGGAAGCATTAATTGATCAAAAAACAGAACAGATAAAATATTTACAAACCAATGAAGGCCGTGCATTTGGATCCCTAATTGGTCAATCTCCAGCAATGAAAATAGTTTATCAAGCTATTGGCTTGGTATTAGAAAACGATGTCAGTGTATTACTTCAAGGTGAAAGCGGCACTGGAAAAGATGTAATTGCAAATGTAATTCACCAACATTCCTCACGAAAAAACCAGCCATTTGTTGCAATTAATTGCGGCGCCATCCCAGAAAATCTAATTGAATCTGAATTATTTGGTCATGAAAAAGGAGCATTTACAGGCGCTGATGCCCAACGAATTGGAAAATTCGAACTTGCAAACAATGGCACTTTATTTTTAGACGAAATTAGCGAATTATCCTTGGATCAACAAACAAAATTATTAAGAATCATTCAAAACCAAGAGGTTGAACGCTTGGGTGGAAATAAATCAATTCCGATCAATGTTCGAATCATTGCCGCATCAAATAAGCCCCTTGAACTGATGGTAAAAAATAACACATTTCGAATGGATTTATATTATCGAATCAATGTATTCCCTATTCATATTCCAAAACTGATTGATCGTGAAGGCGACATTCTATTGCTTGCTCAATTCTTTGTTGAAAAATACAGTCAAAAACTGAATCTACCGCAAGCAAAATTAACATCCTCAGGCGCAACTTACCTACTTAATCAGGCATGGCCAGGGAACATTAGAGAGCTTGAAAATGCAATTCAAAGAGCCGTAATTATTAGCAACGGAAAAGAAATTACCGACACGATTTTAAATTTTAAGCCAGGGGAGCCAACAACACAGCCATTGCTTAATAGTGGCCAACCCAAAACAATCACTTTTCACCCAACCACACTCGATGAAAACGAGGAAAACTTTATTCGTCAAACAATTAGTTACTATGATGGCAATATTAAAAAAACCGCTGAAAACTTAGGAATTTCTAGAACAACGCTTTATAACAAATGTAAAAAATATGACATCCATTTGTAACATTACCTAAAAATAATAACCTATTAAAAAAATACGTTTAATTTTTCATATTATTGGGACAAGGAACAAAAAATGTATGCGATCCAGGCGAGAATAACAGAGTTAAAAAAAGAAATAATGCAATTTCAACCCGGTTAATTACGTGGCCGTTCGGGAAAATCTGGTTATGAAAAACAAGACCCATTCGCCGTTTCAAAACAGGTAGGAAAGGCTGGGGAACAACGGGTAGCCACTGACCAAGCTGGTCTACTATACACTCAACTCATGGCGGAAAATCATGCACCAGCCACGTATCCAGAGCAACACATGTTTCCAGGCCAAGATTTGCGTGCAAATAAGTCAGATATATTTAAGGACAAAATAAAAATAATGCTCATGAAAAAATTAGGAATAGTAGATGATCTCGAAACATTCCTGCCCGTTTACGATAAATTATAAAAAAGGCAAGACGGGCGCATCCAAGCCAAATGATAAATTTAACTTTAAATAGGCCATTGGATCTTTTCGTTGACTATCATAAGAACGATTAATCGCCAAAGCAAGGTCTAGAAA
>JAYNJH010000003.1:19586-42955 GCA_038109885.1 Candidatus Margulisiibacteriota bacterium
TTCTTCCATTGAATTCGCTGCCCAAACTCCAATGAAATCATTAAATCCCAGTCTGAAAAACGATTAAATCCAACCAAGCCTTGCAGAAAAATATTAGAATTTAAAAGCGATTCTTCAAAATAAAGGCGCCCACCACCAAGAACCCCCATACTACCCGTAATATCATTAAATTCTTCTTGTGGATTGGTGTGAACATATAAGATAGATGACCAACCAGATGCATTTGGAATCTCATAAAAAAATTGCAAATCGCCACGTAATATTAACGACTCTAAATTAGTTATGACATACCGCTCATTCTTAGAAGTCACAACACCAGGTGTTTTCTTTGTCGTTGACGCTTTAATACGAACCGGCTCATTTCTTTGAGCCATAGACTCAGATTCAAAAAGCGTCTGAGCAAATGATAATTGGCCGATTAACAAACAAATGAATAATATATTAAAAAATCTCATAGTCTATATTATAATCAATTAAAAAAAAAGTTACATCTTTTTATATGATACATTTAATTTACGGTGATGACACCGCACAAATCGAAGAAAAAGTCCAAGACATACGATCATCGTATCCAGATACACCATTTGAAAAAATTCAAAATAAAATAACCCTCAGCAATTTATTTTCAATATGTTCATCTTGCGATATGTTTTCAAGTCAAAAAGGCTATATAGTTTATGATCCCAATTGGCTAAAAAAAGCTCAAAAAGATGAATTAGAATTATTAAAAAAAATCATTGAATTCAGTCAAGATGAAGCGACACAAATACTTATTATTTGCAAATCCATCGATAAACGAAGCGCAGCCTACAAACAGCTTAAAAAATCAAATTCAAATGAATACATATGTAACGGCTTCAAAGACTGGGAAGAAGATAAAATGGTCGAATGGCTACAAAGCTTTGCCAAATCCAAAAAAATTAGTATTGCAACGGAGCCAACACGACTACTATTAAACGCATACGGTAATAATCTCGGTTTGATTAAAAAAGAAATTGAAAAAATTGGAACTACAATTCTCCCCAAAACAACCATTGAATCTGCAGATTTAACGCATGCTGCCAGCAATGCATTTGGACATTATAATCAACTTTCAAAATCAATAAATGAGGGCCATATCGATCAAATTATTAAAAGTATCCATCAACTAATGACGTTAAAAGAAGACCCTCACAAAATCCTTAATCAATTATTATTTCAACTAAATAACATTATCCCGATTATTTTAGGCATGAAAAATAAGCTAAGCAACGATACCATTGCTAAAAAATTAAATAAGCATCCCTTTTTCATAAAAAAACAAATGCAAACCCTACAAAGAAACACCTTAAAAAACAAATTAATCTCAATCATTCCAAAATTAGCAATGATTGACAAAGAACTAAAGCAGGGAAAGCTATCTGGAAAGCAATGTTTAATTAAACTTTGCACAGAATTAAAACATTAATAATAATCAATGCATTACTTTATCATATTTGAGCGATACTCTTATTAGAGGTAGCCGTAATGACGAATATTAATGATAAAGATTATCAATTAAATAAAAATCAATTTAATAAAAATAAAGTTGAACTTTCAAGTGAAGACCGTCAAAGCTTTCAAGATGAGTTTAAATATATCAATGCACTAATTGAGCAAAGCCTTGAAAATGATGATGTATCAGAAACTTCAGATATTAATAGTGAAGCAAAACCAACAACAGAAACAACCTCATCACCCGTAGATCCATTGGCCTTTCAACATAGTTACAATGATAAAGCTCGCGCACATGCCAAACGACTAAATGATTTGAATATTATTAAAGACGACCGTACAGGTAAGAACTTTAAAGCATCAGGGAACGATGTCTGATATTGGAAAAATAAGCTCAGAACAGCCATCCCTTATTGAAGAAATTATCAATGCCCCAGACACAATATCAAATAACATCAATCAATCCATTCAAAGTTCTAACAGCCCCGATGAGCTTTACGATAAATTAGATATCTTAGAAAAAGTGAGCACATCCCAAATTGACATTCAAAAAATTCAATTGATTAAAAATCAAATCAATGACGGCGAATCCATCCAATCCATAAAGCACAAACTAGCCATCAACTAAAATGTTTGTGAAAGCCCAAGATGGATCATCACATCCTCACCGCGAGCAAAATCCAACCGAATCGGCATAAACGTATTTAACCAACGAAACCCAAACCCTAGGCCATAATATGTTTTTTCTAACAATGAATCATATGAATCATCAATTGCTCCCCAATCAACAAAGACGACACCAAGAAAACTAGCACTTAAAGGAAAGCGTTGCTCAAGGTTTAGTGACAATCGATAATTGCCGTATTTATAAAATTCTGGGTAGCCACGTAAAGAATTCGCCCCACCCAATGAGAACTTTTCTGTTTCAAACGTTGTAATTGATGAATACTTGTTATAAACACCACCAAAAAGTCGAAAAGCAACCACTTGCGATCCCAAAACAGAATAATAGCGCGAATGGGAACCACTAAAGCGAGAAAATGGAACACCCCCTAGATCTAAACCCAGCGTATCCCCACCTTGATCATATAAAATCTTTAATCGATACCCGTTTTGAGGATTAATAACATCCGTAATTTTATTTTGCTCAAAAAAGAAACTCATTGACCGAATATCGTAGGACTCAAATTGATCTTTGGTCTGCGGGGACACATTTTCCAAACGTACACCAGCCCCTAAGGTAACCTTTGACTTTCTTAGTTGTTTAGCAAAAATAAAAGACGATCCCGTACGAATCGTATTATAAATATCCAAATTAGATTGTAATACCTCCGATCGATATTTGGCATACACATTAGTCTCAAAAGACACCGGGTACCGATTCATAATCCAAGGTTGCTTATATTTAAATTGATACGAACGAACATCAACCATATTCAAATAGCTTAACTGAGTCTGTAACTCGACAAAATCTGAAAAATAAAGATTGTTATAACGCTTTACCTTACCAAATAACGCTAACCCTTGGTTATTTTCAAGCTCTTCAATCCCAAGGTCTAAGCGATTTTGCTTGCGCTGTTTTACTTTATAAGAGATCAAAACATTCTCAGATGTCACATAGTTAATTTGAGGAGGGGAAACCGTTGAAAATAGTGGAAGCGATTGTAAAGTCAAAAAGTCAATATCAAGCGTAGCCTGGTTAATCACTTCACCTTTTTTTAATAATAAATCACGTTTTGGGTACCACGTTGGGGTTGATTCCAACCCATAAAAATCAATATCAAAAACCACCGGAGATTCAATAATTACAACCAACTCATCGAAATCATTGAGTGTAATAGAATATACACTTGCCAAGAAAAATCCCTGCTTAATTAATTCCAAATTAATTAGCTTTATATCCGTCTCAAGAGTTTTATAATTAAAATAGTTTCCCTGACGATTACTTAATCGTCCAATAACCAGCTGTTCAGAAAATGGCAAATTTACAAATTTAACACGCTTAATCCGCTGAGTTAAGGCCACATTGAACGTTATATCATAGCCACTTTGAACATTATTTAATTCATAATCTATGGTTTTATAAATTCCATCCAACCTTAATTTAACAATATACTGATCAATCTGAGACCGATTGGTGATCGTTCCTTGAAATCGATCTATTAAAACTTTTTCAATAAATGGTGAATCATTGTGATTAACCACCACTTTTCGAATATAAAGCGCTTCCACATGAATCGCCAATAATACGAACAATAAGATAACTTTAGAATGAATACCCATAATTTAAAGACCATCGTGGATCAAATAAAGTGACCTCCGAATACTCGTTCACATTTTTTAAACCAATACTAAAATTTGGCTGAAAATAATAAGTAAAGTCAACCTGTGTAATTTTCATGCCACGGGCATTATCGTTTGAATAATCGGATGATAAATTCATATCTGTACGTAAGGATAAAAACATCTTCTCTTCAAATAAATCTGACACAAATTGCAAGCCAAGTAAATCATCTTGTTGAAATGCATCCGCATCTGAGCTCAAAATTGTTTTTCCAAAATCATAATTTATTCTAAAGTCATACAGACCAATTCGCTTAGCTAAACGCCGTTCATAAGGACGAATAGAACTTTTAATATAGGTATTAATTCGCTGACGACCATAATTAGAAAAGGAGGTCCCTTCTGAATTAGAAATAACCTCTGGCATCAACAAATTTAAACCATAATAACTCGCTTCTGACAAAATCGTTTGATTCCCCAAACGAATTTCATAATTCCCATAAAGCTCATAAGATGGATACAAAGAAAACATATTATCAATTTCAAAATCAAAAACAGTAATTTGTGGAATTTGATGTTTAAAACGCCCATCAATTGCCAATCCAATGGCCTTATATTTTAATTGATCATTTCGAATATTCTCAGTGGATATAATAGTATCGTTTTTTCTCATTGCCCTTAAATGGATCGTGGTCTTTAAGGCATTTTTATCATCTTCAATAATCGGTGAAATTTGAACGTAATGATCGGATATAAATTCCGGAACCTCTTTAAAGAAATACGCTTGTTGATCACGTGATAAAACCTCATAAACACCATCTAAAATCGCAATCGAACCCTCATAAAACCGAATTTCAGTTGAAAACTGAGGCGCGTTTAACGACCCTTGAACTTTAAATGGGCGATTAGCCATTTTCTCATCAATCTCTAAAGAAACATTGGTCGCTAAATTATACACGCCATCTCCAATTAAACTGCCTTGGATATAATTGCCCTCAGCAATGGTTGTATTTAAGTCCAATAAAACCCGAGGTCGTGATTTTCTCAACGCAAGCTTTGGAACATTAAAAAGCCCATCCCTTAAAATGATATCCCCTTTTAAAACCGGACCTTTTTCCAGGTTAGTGCGCAAGGTACTAATCATCTGCTGTTTGCCCGCTTTAGATAATTCAACCGCTTGACTTCCAACAAAAGAAACATTTTGGGCAATCACATCGCCACTATAAAATTTGGGAAAGTTAATTGAAAAGAAAGCATTATTTAAGGCTAAATCATAATCAACAACAAATTGATTTTTTTGAGTAAGATCCAAAGCCTTAAAGCCAATAGACCCTTTAATTAAAAAGGGATTTGTTTTTTCATCTCGAGTTACACGACGAAATGTATCCTCACCTTTCCAAAGCACATTAAGGTCATGCATATAAAAATACCCATCTTTCGCTTTTGAACGATATTGGTTAACAAAAATAGCCGAATTTAACGCTGAGTATTCTGGATCAAAATCTAGCCTAAATTGATTAAAATCAACATCCGCTGATACAAGTTTGATATCGTTCAGCGGCCCTTCCAAAACAAAATTAACTTCACCCAAATTGGAAATATTTTTCACTGCCGGAAATGGCAAGGATAATAACGCAATATCATCACCCCGTAATTGAATACGTGATAAGAATTTATCTTTGGAATAGTTATATTGAAAGCCAAATGAATCAGAAATAACACGATCGCGAAAATGAACTTCCAAGTTTTTTAATAAAAAGGACTGCTGTTTAGGATTGAATATAATATCAGAACCGACAAAAGGAACATGTTTTTTTCTTAACTTTAATGCATCCACATTTAATCGATACTTCTCAGACACCATTGAAATTTGAGCCGATTTTAAATTTGCTCGGTTAAACACAATCTCATCTTTATAATTAAAATCTTTAACTTCGATATCAATTTCATTCGTCCAAATATTGGTGTTTGAAACTTTAAATAAACCATTTAATGTCCCTTGTATCGACAAATTAATTGATTTAACTTCAGCCATTAACTGATTCAAATACTGAAAATTTTCAAAATTATCCGCCTTATATTTGTGGTATTCATGTTCATATACTGGAACAGAACCTAATTGTTTGTCACTTGAGTAAATCGTTGAGTTAACGTTTGAAAATGAAAAATACAACTGACTTAGATAATCTAAATTAACTCGATCAAAGTGCATGTCCACCGAATAATCTTTAATTAAAAACTGATCATCACTTAAGTTATAATCAAGACGACCTTTCGTCGTGATAGCACCTTGGTCAAAACGTATATCAGAATGTCTTAAAACAAGTGCTTTTGGCGTAATTAAGCCATCAAAACGTAGTTGATCCAACTTAAATTCATTATATTCGAGCTGCTGAGATTCAATTTGACCATCAAATGAAAAATCTTTCATTTGCCCCTTAAATTCTCCCGTCAAACTCACCAGCCCTCGTAGTCCTAACTTAGAAAATAACTCAATCGATTCTAAACGGATCTGGCCTGGCGTTCGTTGTGAGATTTCAAAAGCGCCGTTATTTTTAATGCGTCCTTTTAAATCTAAATTGTGAATTTTTGATAACGAAAATTGATGTAGATTATAATCACTATTATCCCCCACTAAACGAAGGTCTAAATTACCAAATTGCCCCAATATCGTTTGGAAATCATCTATTTTAAAGTCCGCATTTATTTGAGAGTTTTTTAATGTATTATATGTTAGTTTCCCTCGTAAAGTACCCGCAAACTCATAGTCATCCAAAACCTTAAACAAAGGGCGAGATCGCTTCAAATTAATCCCATCAAAATTCAATGCAACAAAGCTTGGCCGCTTGTTTTTAAACAAAAGCTCACCAAATAATTGACCTTGCCCAATGTCAACTTTATTTAATTCAACCTTGTGTTCATCATTATCCAATAAATAAGTTAAATCAAACGAATCAAAGTAAACCCCTTGATAGTTGGCCCCATTACCTGAAACCGTTGATGTAATCTGGGTTCGCCACCGTTGATTTAAAAATTGAATTTTACCTATTAAATTCATATCTCGAATAAAGGGGTTGGGTTGTGGGTACTGACCATCAAAAACAGAAACTTGGTAAAATTCAAGCAAGTTAGACGAATAAGAATAGTCACCTCTAAATAGCAAATTCTGACCACTATGTAATAAAACATTCGCCGTAGATATCTCAATGCCATGCTTTTTAATATCAAAAACAAATCCGAGTTGCGTTACACCAAACCCATAAATAGAAAGTGAATCTAAATCATCAATATGCAAGTGCATCAAGGGGTTTCGATAATCAAAACTTAAATTAAAATCAACAGCTTTATTTATAGAGAAAGATGAAAAATCAAAAGGAAAATTTCGAACCTTTAATCGCAAGGCATCCTCATTTAAACTTCCAGAAAATTCAACTTGAGATGCTTTCCCAGACAAAATCTTATACCCTTCCCGCTCATTATTAACCTTAAATGACAATGCCGGTAGCTGAATTTGGTTTAGGTAGAGATCATTAAGATCAACATTAAAGCTTAATTTAGGGCGCTTTAAATTACCCAAAATATGATAGTCAATGTCGGCATTAAATTTTAATACATCCGACTTTTTAAATGCCATTTGTTCTGTAATCTTCGCTGCAGAAATGGGATTAATATTTCCTATATGAATATCCATGAATTTTTTCGAAAGATTGATATAACCATCAATCTTCACTGGAACCCCTTTAAAATAAGAAAAGGTATTTTCAAAAGACAGTGTTGTTCCATTCTTATTTGTAAAGACCAGCGCACCATTGGTATTTGTTAATGGACTAGAAAACTTGGGCAGTGAAACATTAAGGTAGTCGAAATCAATATCAATATGAAAATAGAACGGCAAATGAGATTTTATTTGGTCTGTTTTATTCTGTAAAACACCGCGAACGTGTAGAACATCGTCTCTAATCTTAACTGACGGAAACGGAACAAAATACGGTGACCAAGCATTGGTTTTTAATGCATTGGCTTGAAATTGATATTTAAAAGACGTCCCATTTAGTTTTGCCGTAAGTCGACTTTTTTCCGCGCTATGGTCAGGCAAGAAATGCCAAGTCATATTCGTACCATTCTGAGAATCAATTAAAATAGACCCCGAGCCATCATTAAATGAAGTTTGAAAATAGGAGGGGAGCTTTCCCCAACCACGGTAGTCAATTAAATTACCCTTTACCTGATCAAAATAAATCGCCAATCGGTATGCTCGATCCCCAGGAGGCATGCCCGAGTTAATTAAACGTAGATAATGCTGAATATTTAGTTGTTTATCTGTGCTTCTAATAATATTAATATCCAAACCAACAACATCAATACGCTTTATAAAGTGCGCCCAATTTAAAAAGTTCAAATTGGATTTAAAATCAACATTAACTTGCTTGGCCTTCAAAACATACCCAAAAGCATTATTGGTTGGAATCACAATATCTTCAATCACAAGACCACGAAAAACATCCCCAGACACTTTCCCAATCTCAATAGATTGATTAAATTGAGTCTCAAACTTTGTAGTTAAATAATCATGAAAAACACGTTTGGTCCAAGGCGTTCGAAACCCAACCCCCAAAACAAAATAGATTGAGAGCAATATTCCTAAAAGTCCATATACACTTTTAAAAAAAAGCTTCATTGACTATCGGTTTGTAAATAAAGCGTTTACCACCGAGTCGTAATCAGCATCCACGACATCGGGTGTTACCGATACCTTAATGGCCTGATCTGGATCTTTTAGCCCATGACCTGTAATAATAGACACAATCGTATGATGAGACTCAAACTGATATGTGCTAGCCATTTCAACAACACCTGCAATAGCAACGGCACATGCGGGCTCACAAAACACCCCATCTTTATTGGCTAACAACTGTTGGTACTTGGTAATAATATCATCGGACACCATCCCAATATGACCACCCGATTCGTCTCTAGCCGCTTCAGCAAATTTCCAACTGGCAGGGTTACCAATTCGTATCGCGGTTGCTATTGTTTCAGGATCCTTAACAACATGGCCTCGCACAATCGGGGCCGCCCCCTCCGCTTGAAATCAAAACATTTTGGGGAGTTTTGAACTTTTATTTAAGCTTAAAAATTCATTATATCCCTTCCAATACGCTGTAATATTTCCAGCATTTCCAACCGGCATAAAATGAAAATCCGGAGCATCACCCAATTGTTCAATAATCTCAAAAGCACCGGTTTTTTGACCTTCTATTCGATGAGGGTTAACTGAATTAACCAATGCAATTGGCTCTTTTTCAGCAATTTCCCGAACAATATCCAAAGCAACATCAAAATTACCATTAATTTGTATAACTCGTGCACCATGCATCATGGCTTGGGATAATTTACCCAGCGCAATTTTTCCTTTAGGAATGAGAACCACACAGTCCATATTTGCTTTTGCCGCATACGCGGCCGCAGACGCGGATGTATTCCCCGTTGACGCGCAAATTACTGATGTCATACCGGCTTCTTTGGCTTTTGTAACTGCCATGCACATTCCACGATCTTTAAAAGACCCCGTGGGGTTAAGCCCTTCAAACTTCACATACCATTTGGCTTTAATCCCCAAATGATCCGCTAAATTCTGAATCGGAATTAGAGGGGTATTTCCTTCATTTAAAGACACAACGGGTGTCGATTCACTTACTGGTAAATATTCCCGAAACTCTTCAACTAAACCTTTCCACATCATAAACCTATCACCTCTCTAATAAATTATACCTGAAATCATCATCCATAATGTAAGCATCCTTATTAATTTCTGGCAATTTTTCTAAATCAATTTGATTTTCATCAATATTTCGCTTAAAAAGCTTCAAGGCTTTTGAACCAATATTAACACACTTCTTAGTCAGGTCCGTATCCTCATAAACATTAACATTTAAACTTGAAATAAATGTTAACACCACTATAGCAATAAGAACAGCTTTTATCCCATTCAACCCCCCGCCAATAATACGAATAACAAAGTTAATTCCTGAAAGTTTAAATAATCCCGTAATAATTTTAGCAACTAAATAAGTTATTGTATAAAAACCAAACCATAACATTAAAAAGAATAATGACGGATATATACCTTGCTCTAAACCAATATATGTGGTTAAAAATTGATACGCAGAATCGCGAAAAACCCAAGCAAGAAAACACGCACCATAAGTACCAAAGATGCTCAAAATCACATTAAATACGCCGCGCTTAAACCCAATAAAAACCGAGTACAAAACATAGCCAATTAAAATAGCATCAATTAAATGACTGTTAATCATTGCTTTCTAACAAATTCAATAATTTTTTGAGCAGCTATTTTTAATTGATTAAAATCTGTAGCGATACAAGATCGAAAATATCCCTCCCCCGATTCACCAAAGACATTTCCTGGAACAACCGCAACGTTAGCATCAGCCAACAATGATTCCGCAAAAGCCAACGAGGTTGTTTTTAACGATTTAATCGAGGAGAAACAATACAAGCCCCCTTGAGGCATGATCGTTGTTAAACCAACTGAGTTCATCTGATCTGTAAAGTATTGGGCACGTTGTTGATATGATTTACGCATCTTTTCAACATCACCGTCTGAGCCTCGACAAGCCTCAATTGCAGCATACTGAGAAATCGTAGGTGCACACAATGCTGAATACTGATGAATTTTATTCATTGATTCAACCAAATACTCTGGCGCAGCAATATAACCGATGCGCCACCCGGTCATTGAATGCGCTTTTGAAAAGCCATTCAAATAAATTAAACGGTCCTTAATATCAGGTAAAGCGGCAATGGATTGAAAAGAACCAAAACTCAAATCAGCATAAATCTCATCGGTTATAATCATAAAGTTATGTTTTTTTGATAATTCAGCAATTTGAACTAGCTCATCAAAGTCAATCGATTGACCGGTAGGATTGTTTGGATAACATAAAAAAATAGCTTTAGTTTTAGGTGTTACCATTTTCTCTACGGCCGCCGCTGTCAATGAAAACCCAGTCAATGAAGTATCCACAGGAACAATCACACCATCACACAATTCAACTAAAGGTCGATAACAAACATACGCTGGCTCGGGCAAAATTATTTCATCGCCAGGATCAATAAACGATCGCGCAACAATATCAACGGCCTCTGACACGCCATTGGTAATTAGCAATTCATCTTTTGTGTAATTAATATTGTATTTGTTTTTTAAATAGCTAGAAACTTCAATTCGAAGCGCTTCCAGTCCCCGATTCGAAGTATATGTCGTTAGACCATTTTGAATTCGGTATATTGCCTCTTCACGAATATTCCATGGCGTAAAAAAATCCGGCTCACCCACCCCTAAAGAAATAATGCCTTTCGAAGACATAACCAAATCAAAAAAAACTCGAATTCCAGATTGAGGAATCGATTGCACACGTTTAGATAAAAATGTCATGGCATAATTGGTATGCGCTCTTCGAGAGATTTATCGTCCATCAAAACACCATGATCTTTATAAGACTTAAAAATAAAGTGCGTTGTGGTTGACTGAACATTTTCAATTGTCGCCAACTTATCAAACACAAAGTGAGCAATTTCTTTATGGTCCTTACCTTGAACAACCAATAAAAAGTCATATTTACCGGATACCAAATAATGAGATACAACCTTAGAAAATCCACATATGCGATTTGCAATAGAATCAAAACCAGTATCTTTTTGAGGGCGTATACTTAACTCAACCAAAGCCTTAATCGGAAACCCCTCGATGACGTTATCATTAACAACCGTTGTAAATCGACGGATTATGCCACGATCAATTAACGATGATATTACATCTGAAACATCACTCGTTGGCAACTTTAACATACTACCTATTTCTTGATCAGAATACCTGGAATTTTCAATCAATAAATTTAAAATTTCTTTTTCTTTATGGTCCATACTTTTAAAGTATAATTTATACACAATAAAGTAAATCATTTTAAAAAATAATAGCGATTGCCCCCCCTTCACAAAATAGATAAAATTTAGTAATTTAAATAAAAAATAAAGTAAATATTTAATAAAATTTTATTAAAATAAAAAAAATTAATTTTTATATAATCTATTATTATAGCATCGAAAATATATAGAATCAATAAACTTCTATTCAAAACATTTACTTTTTGATTTAAAAATGGTTTTATAACGATTATGGGACACTTTGGGCAAAGCTTAAAAAAATTTAGAGAAAAACGAAAAATATCTAAGGTCAGATTATCAAAAAAAATTGGAACATCTGATGCATACATTCGTCAAATTGAAAACCAAGATTATAAGCCACCTACGTTTTCTGTGTGTGAAAAAATTAGTAATGAACTCTCATTAAATGAGATTGAAAAAAAAGAACTCTATGAAAATGCATTTCTCGAACGAATTTCATCTGAAAAAGAATTTTATAATTTTCTAAAACATGATATTTACACAATAAAAGATAAATCAAATAAAATTGAAATTAAATTTAACCCTTTAATCTTTAAGCCGATAAAAGATAATCTAACAACAATTAATAAAAGTCTTAACGATCAACTTCTTGAAAGTGGCATTCAATTTCATGGCAGCCACTGCTCAACGGAAGCCTTTTATTTCACTATGGAAGCACCCATTGAAGATCGCTTTTACGCCCAACTAAAATACTTTATGAAAGAATCTTCTGAAATTATTAAAAATATAATTCCTGGCTTTGAAAATGTAAATAACATTTGGAATAGCTATGACGTACTCACAAGAAATACATCAACAGTAAAGGTCGCAAATTCTAACTTACTAGAACATGTTACTTAATTGTGAATTAACCATTAAAACACTAGTTAAACTACATCAAAATAGCTATCGATCTATTAATAATGCATTAGTAACAGCGTTAGATTTATGTCTAATTATTAAAAAAGCATTAAATTCATCCCAAATCAGCTGGCTAGTGCCAGAAAGCTTAGAATGGGAAGATAAAAATAAGAAAGTATCAATTAATATCAAAAACAATGCCGCCAATAGTAATAATACTTACTTCATCGCACCTGAAATAAATCTAAATGATAAGAAAAAAATAAACGAAATAGCCGTTCTTTACTCGTTAGGAATACTACTAACACATCTAAACACATCGCCAGAGAATTGGTATGAAATCCATTTAATGCCATACAAAATAAGCAGTAAAATTCAAGATGAAACACTTAAAAATATCACCAGAAAATTACTAAAACGAGATCGAGAAGAACGTTACCAGTCATTTAATAGCTTAATCTATGATTTGCAAACCGCTTTAGAAAAGTTAAAAACGAACGGAGAGATTAAAAATCTGGACATTGGTAAAAAAGATAAACTTGCAAAATTCAATCTAACCAAATTTTTATATGGAAGACATAAAGAGATAAAAACACTAACAAATGCACTAACAAAAAAAAATAGCAATAAAATTATAATTAGTGGCGCATCTGGAATTGGAAAGACATACCTAATCGATAAAGTGATACAACAATTTCAAGGGTCGCATTCATTAATTAAAATAAAATTTGACCAATCTAAAGAAAGTGCAAAAGGCATTGATACTTTAATAAATGAAATAACAAAAATAGCACTTTCGACCGAAAGCTTAAAAAATATAAATAAAAATATGATTTACTATAATGAAATAATCAATACAAATCATCACTCAATAATTGATCAAATTCAAATCATTGCCAATATGATCAATATTGTATCAAAACAAAAAAAATTAATATTATATCTTGATGACATCCAATGGATGAATCCAGACTCAAAAAACATGATTTTTAAAATGATTTCACATTGTGAAAATACAACACTGATCGCAACAACAAGAGAATCCATTGAAACATATGTCGATGACTATAAATCAAAAAAAGAAACAGAAGATTATACAGAGTCATATTTTATAACAATTGGGCCACTCGAAGAAAAGTATGTCATAGAAAGCTTTATAGATTTATTTTGCTTAAATGAAGATAAAGTAAAACACCTCGCAAAGGAATTGCATAAAAAAACACACGGAAACCCACTGCACATCAAAGAAGCCTTATTAAGATTCATAGAAAATAAAGAAATTTGGTATGACACCTCTGAACTAAAATGGGAATGGAATATTAAAATAATAAAGGAAAGCCAAGTTACCGAAAACGTTGCAAAAATATTGATTGAAAAAATTTCATCCATTCCAAAAGAAACCCAATTAATTTTACATTACGGAGCACTAATTGGATCTGAGTTTAACTCAAAACTAATTTCAAAAATTTTAAATAAAGATTTAATTACAGTAGAGCTTGCATTATGGCATGCCGTCAACAAAGAAATTATTTTTGAAAACACCCCAAATCAAACCAATGAATATAAATTTACCCACGACAAAGTTCAATTGGCATGCATAAATCTAAATGGAATCAATAGTGAAGAATCAAATATGCACATTGGCAAAAAAATGCTTAAAATGTACCGAAATCAAGATTCAGAAATTGAACTCGAATCAGTAATCAACCATTTAAATAAAGGCATTAACTTTCTTAATCAAAAAGAAATATACGCATTGATTGTATTAAATTATACCCACGGATTAGAAATGCTTAATAAAATGTTTGGGAAATCTGCCAATACATTTTTTTCAAAAGCAATTTCAATTTTAACAACAAAGCTTGAATCTAACGCCCCAACGGCACTTTTTAATTTATATATTAAAAAGCTGAACGCATTACAAATGTCAAACAACTTTAAGGAAGCTCAGGAAATAATCGTAAAAACAAACAAGGCGTTCCCCCTTAGCAGAATAAAAAATAAGCTAACTTTAACCAAGGTTCAATTACTATCAACCCAGTCAAGATACACTGATGTTTTAAGTCTATCTCAAAAAATTCTAAAGTCCCGTAACATCGTTTACGATATTATTCCAACCAAGAACCAGTGCATCCGTGAATTAATTAAAGTTTCGCTAAAATTAATTTTAAATTATAACAAACTATTAAAGAATCCAAGCCAACAATCAAATTCTTTTTTACCCCAATTATATTATGAAATGGTTGGACCATCATTTTTTGTAAATAAATACAGCTATATTTATATTATTTGTAAATCTTTAAACCATAGCTTATCCCATGGAAGCACAAAAGAAACCTCTTTTTTTCTAATGCTTTTCAGCAAAATTATATTAATAAAATTTCCAAAGTATCATTTAATTAAAAATCTGATCCAAAAATCTGTAAAAATTTCCAACACATTTAAAAGTGAAAAAATCCAATTAAATACCAACTTAATCTATAATATTTTTTTCTCCCGATTTTATGTCACAATTCAACAAAACATTAAAGAATTTAAAGAAAATATTAAATTAAGTAAAAAAAATACAGATATAATATTTGTATCCTATGCTATTACAACCTGCCCATCATTTATAATCGCTGAAGGAAAATCACTATCTGAAGCAAAAATATTTGTAAATCAAAATAATAAATTTGTACATGAATTTAAATACAAAGATGTTATCTATTCAATGAAAGTATTTAAATGGTTTATTGAAACTATTCAAGAAGATACAGAAAGTGATTTCAATCTAAACGATATTCAAACAAGCATCCAAAAAAACAAGCTATTAATTCCAAACTCAATTTTAATCTGTCTGCAAATCCAAGTCTATTTTATTCGAAAAGAATTTAGTAAAGCCAGAATGACTATAAATTCAAACAAAAATAGTTTTGATGAAATTATTGGTTTGATTCAACTAGAAGAGCTTAAACTATTTGCAACATGTTCTATTTTAGAGGATTCATTGGACAGCACAAAAGATCTCAATCCATTTGAAATTCAATTTATCCAAGAAACAATGGCCAACTATAGAACATATGCCCAACAAGCACCCCATAACTATTTATGCAAATATTTACTAATAAAGGGATCATACTATCGTTATAAATTAATGTTAGATGAAGCCAATAAATGTCACCGCCATCTATATCAAGCCCTCGCGCATGAAAAGCTAGCCAGTCTAATTAACGAATCGGAATTATCACAGTACCATTTTATAGAATCTGAAAAATTTTATTCAATGTGGAAAAAAAATAATTAACGATTTATTCCATAAGATATTGTAAATTTAGCCTTATATTAATATTATAAACAACATGCTTATTGATTTATTTGACGACCAAAAAGAAGACCCAAATGATTTTGTTTCATTCATTATTTTTGAACCAGCCTCATTAAGAATCCCAGATAACGATTTATTATTGGTTGGGGATGAAGTTGTAAATGTATTCCATCAAGTCATAAATTCAAGTGAATTTACCAATAATATTCAAGATCAAATTCTTCTTAATCGGTTAAAGAGAATCGAAATGATGATTGACTTATTAAAATCAAATGATGGCTTAATATTAACTAAGTTTCTTAATAATATCTGGCGTCGATATAGCTTTTTTAGCAATCTAGGTGAGCTTTTTGTAACACAAAAAGATCTAAAACGACTCGCACCAAATTATCAATTTAATGAACCCACTGTTTTAGATCGCTATATCGAAGCTGATGATGCTGATGATTCAGATGATAATGATTCAGATGATAACGATTCAGATAACACTGGTGACTCTAAAAAAAAAGCAAACTCTGAAACCAAAGAAGCTGCTAATTAAACTTCTTTAAAATTGAACAATTTAACATTAGCTCAATTTGATTATCATCTACCAGACACACTTATTGCTCAAACACCAAGTGTCCATAGAGACACATCTAAATTACTCCATTTTTGTAAAAGAAAAAATAAAATCTCTGATCATACCTTTAAATCATTTGTTGATTTATTGCCTAAAAACGCTTGTATAGTACTAAATAATACAAAAGTCATTAAATCCAGGATTATAGCAAAGCGATTAACGGGAGCAAAAATCGAATGCTTTTTCTTAGAGAAATGCTCGAAAAACAATTGGAAAGTATTGATTAAAAACTCGAAGCGAATCAAAAATAATGAAGTTTTAAATGTAAATGAAAATCATCAAATTACAATAATTAAAAAACTGGAAAAAGAAGCATATGTGGAAATTAGTGGGCCTTTATCTGATTTTGAGTTCCTTGAAGCCTTTGGAGAACCACCCCTCCCCCCTTATATAAAGTCAAAAAGACCTAAAGATCATTCGAATCGTTATCAATCTGTTTTTGCATCAGAGCCTGGCGCGGTAGCTGCGCCCACAGCAAGCCTGCATTTTACAAAAGAAGTTTTTGCTCAACTTGATCAAAAAGAGATCGAAATTATATATATTACCCTCCATATAGGCTTAGGTACTTTTAATCCAATTATTTCAAATAATATTATAGAGCATAAAATGCATAAGGAATCATATAAAATTTGTAAAAAATCAGCTCAAAAATTAAATGAAGCTAAAAAAAATAGAAAACCAATCATTGCAATTGGAACCACATCCGCACGCTGTTTAGAATCTAACTTTCATAATCATGCATTTCATGAAGAAAATTCAACAACCGATCTTTATATTTATCCTGGCTATCGGTTTAAAGCCATAAACGGTATGCTAACCAATTTTCACCTTCCCAAATCATCTCTTTTAATCTTAGTCTGCAGTCTAATTGGTATAAAAACAACAAAACAAATTTATAACCATGCCATTAGTAAAAAATATAAATTTTTTAGTTATGGGGATGCAATGTTAATTACATAATGAAATACATCATTGTTGGCCTGATTTTTTGTTTCTCTGCCCTATTACACGCTCAAACATACTATATGCCAGGATTCCCCAACTATCAACCAATCACTGAAAATGTATTGGAAGTACCAACCCAAAATCCATACCCGGATGTAAATGTATCTGGATTCATTGAAATGAAAGTCAGTGGAAGAGATTATACCGATGATTTAAATAAACTAGAGACCATTCGACAAGATGAGTACTATAAAAAAATCCCTAACGATATTTTAAAGGGACGTCCAAAGCTTGAGAATCGATATGACATTGATGCTGAAGGTAAGCTAGATAAAGATACAGAAGTAAAGTTCGAAATCCTAAAAGAACCCGACTTTCCTCTGGTTGGAAATGTATTCATTAAAAAAAACACATCCGAATTACAGCTCGGAAATTTTAACTCAAAATATAAGTCTGGGGAATATGTAAATTTAGAGAAATACCTTAACGGCGTTGAAGCCAGAACCGTACAAGATAAGTGGACAGGGCAAGCCACCATTGGTAAAGAAAAGTCAGAGCCTCAAGTCTATGAAACATTTGGTAACGATACCAGAAAGTACAAGGTTGGAAAATCATTTCTATTAGAAGGATCTGTTCGCGTCTTTCTAAACAATAGTCGATTAACTGAAAATAAAGACTACTTTGTAAATTATTATGATGGCTCAGTAACATTTTCTAGAATTTTAACAAAAGTG
Organism: Candidatus Margulisiibacteriota bacterium; assembly: GCA_038109885.1. Classification (GTDB taxonomy): domain Bacteria; phylum Margulisbacteria; class Marinamargulisbacteria; order UBA817; family UBA817; genus UBA817. The sequence goes on from JAYNJH010000003.1 coordinate 37,780, forward strand.
GATTATGTAAAAATAATTTATGAATTTACCAATCCCATTCAAGACTTTATTCCTTCGTTATCACGTAAAAACTTTTCTGCAACAACCTATACCTATAACCCATCTCAAAACATTAAAGTTGATGAGTATATCGTACTTAACTATTTAGAAAACAAAACAATTAAGGATGAAAGTCAAATTTTATCAAATCGCATAGAATTAACTCAGTTCCCAATTAAACTTGGATCTGAACTGGTTTATCTAAACTCAAAATTGTTAACAAGAGGGACACATTACTATCTTAAAAACGATTCTGGTCTATTACGATTTACCAATAAACAGTTATCATTTAATGACCAATTAAAAGTAGAGTATCAATATTATAAAACCAAATTTAATCGAGAATTATTTTTTGGAAATGATACACCTGGCCCCTACTCACTAAAAAATGATCATATTATCATTAATTCTCTCGAAGTCTTTTTAAACGGACAACGTGCTCGAGAATTAATTGATTATGTTTACAAAGAAAATACCAATACAGTTGAATTTCTATATGAAGTGTATTCAAATATGGCCATTGAACTAAAATATAAATATAAAGAAGTTGAAAAAAAAGACACTGAATTTAAAGATGCCCCCTATTCATTTTCAATTACCTATCTAAATGAATCAACAATTCTTAGAGATGATCGATCAAAGTCAGAAGAAAATATTTCCCCAATAGCCATTGAGGGAACAAACAAAAATATTATCGTTCTCCCAAAAAATCCAATTGATCCAGATAAACCAATCCAAATTATGATTTCTGGAATAGAAGTGGATGCCAGCAACTACACGGTCAATTACTACGAAGGTAAGATCACCATTAATAATCAATCAAATCTAGATATCAATAACATAAAAATCAATTATTTTTATATAGAAAGCATTAATTCTGAACACACCATTCGAGGATTAAGCTTGAGTGAATATACACAAGATCAAATTCAATTTCGATCATTACCAATAAAATATCAGGGCATTAGTAAAATCACTATCTTTAACCCCAACGAAACCATTCTAGAAGAAGGGCGTGACTACTCAATATCCTACCTAAATGACGCCTCTGAATTTACCGATATTCGAGTGAGTTTTATTGTGGGAGGATTTTCAATTCTAAACTCATATCCAAACAGCTCTGACATTATCAAATTTGAATATTTATATACCCCAAGCACTGATGACACTCAAACCGATTCAACTCATGAAATGACTGATGTTCGAATAAAAAAAGAAATGAATAAAAATTGGGACCTGTATGGTGAAATTGCAAATACCAAATATAACTTTTCAAAATCAACTGAGTATAAAAAAGAAACATTTACTCAACAACAGCCTGACAATCAATACAATCTTCAAAACTTTCCTATTCAAGATAACTCAGAATTAATTTTTATAAATGGCTTTTCACAAACCAAAGACTTAGATTATTACATTAATTATGAAAAAGGAATCGTCACATTTATCAATAAAACCATCCCTGATGGACAAACCATTGAAATAGCGTATAACTACTTTTTATCCAATACCCCCAACCAAAACAACGTTAATGCATATTTGATCGAATCCATTTATTCACCATCTGATAACGTTGAAATTAAAAATAAAGTCAACTATATCGACCCCAATTTTATTCCGATAGGCAACATTGAATTAACCAAAGGTACGGCAAAAATAAGCAATGAAGTTAATTGGAAAATTGGCCAAAATGAATCCGCTTCCTTTTTATATGAAAGCGAAACCATTCAAAATAAAAATTATCAAAATGTTTATGAAAAAGATAGTTATTCATCAAAACTTAAATTTAACGCACTTATCTTCGAAACAACCCATCAAATTCGTTATGATAATATTCAATCCTCTCAAAATTTTAAAGAAACCCCAAAAAAAATCATCCAATATCAAAATGATTTTTCATATTTATATGATAATAATAGCCTTAATTTAAACAACTCATTATCACAACAAAATGAAACCATTTCGCCAGGTAATTATTTAAATAATTTTATTGCAGGATCAAAACTTAATTATGTGAACAACTATAAAATAAAAAATTGGATCAAAAATGGTAACTTTTCTCCTTATATTGGAATCAGCCTCGATAAAACAAACACACAAAGCACCAATAATTATTCAGAAAAAGTAATTGAATCCATGGGCTTTCAAACATCAACAAAATTCATGGACCAAATTGTAAATGATAATATGTTCGAAAAAAGCATACATAAAATTTATTTTATCGATAATCAACGCTACATTGACACCTACTACAACTATAATAATACGTCTTACATATCACCTTACCCATGGATCAATACGAACATCAGTATCAATCATGAAGAAAGTATCAGTCCAATTCCTGGACAAGAAGACAAGGTGGAGGATCGTCAAGGATACAATATAATTAGGGTAGCCAATGACGCAGGTTTAGAGTATTTTGGAGCGCCTGAATACTTATATAATATATTTAAAAGAAGCACATCTAGTCTAGGATATTTAAAAACCAATCGACGAGAAAACAATGCACTAAAAAAATATTTCGAAGATCGAATCTTTAGTAATTTTAATACATTTACACCAATTGAAGGATTAAATATCCCCAACACAAAAATTGATGCATACAAATCACATTTAACCGACAATAAAGCAACAACATATCAAAAATTCAGTGAATCGGATACATCCTTTTACTCTATTAACTCTAGTTTTATTTATAAACCCAATATAAATGTTCTAAATCGTTTCAATTTTGATGGTAGCATTAAACAATCAAATTCAAGTCTCAATAGTCAATTAACATTAGCATCAGGAACATCAAATACAACAGAATCAATTTTATTTAATGATGAAAAGAAACTAGGGATAAATATTTCACCACCAAATATAAACTTATTTCTAACTCAATTGGGAAATATATTAGTTAGACTTGAAAAAAATTGGATAAGAACAACTGACTCAAATAACACAACATCTACAGACTCAAATAATAATAGCTTCTTAATTAACGACTCTAATATTACAGCAGATAAGTATCAACTTAGCTATCTTGTTTTAAATCAATTCAGATTATCAAATAATGCTTTAAATGAACAAAGCTTTTTTAACCGTAACAAATTAACAAATTCTCAAGGGTCACTTTTTAAAGAAATAAAAAATCTGGATCAATCCATTCAATGGAACGTGTTGGCACTCAAAAACACGGAATACGTAAGATTTGAAGTAACAAAACAATATAAAAACAATCAAATTAATGTCTACCCAAATGAAATCGAAACAAACTATGACAATTACCTTAATTTAAAAGAACGACAAGCAAAACATAATACTGAATGGTCCATCAATCAAACAATTGCACTGACAGGGGCCATTGAAGGGCAAGATTTCAACCAAATAGTGGCATCTAAAAACACCTCTGATAAGTCTCAATATTTCCGACAAATTAAAGGAACTTCAGGGATTATTTTTCGACCTTTGTCCGGGTTAAATATAAATTACGACTATTCAATTAAACAGTTAGACTCAAATAGCACAAGTAACTTAAGGGGGTATCAAGATATTGTTGAAATTTTATATAGCCCAATAAAATATGAAAACTTTGAAGTTCAATTTAAATTCAGCCGCGATAAAAACTGGGGATTCGGTTTTAATACGATTGAAAACTCTCAATTACTTCAAACCAGTAACGAATCATTATCAATCGATATTATTTCAAGAGATGATGAGGTTTATCTTGCATCACTTAACCTTAATATGAACTTTCCAATAAACAATTCAGACCATTTAGAATCCATCCGAGTCACGGGAGAAGGTTATTTTAAGCAAGTCATCGATACAATTAATCCAGAAAATGAAATCATGATTAATGGACTTTTATTTAATGTCAGATTAAATCTTTAAATTAAAATATTTTTGTTTGAATAAATAGAAATGAATTGGCAAACTAATTATAATGAGATATTTACTTCCACTTTTCATTTTTATCACCTCTCTAATTACATTTTCAACGCTGTCCATTAATACGTACGCAAAAACTGAACTAAAATCAAACTTATATTTTTCAGAAAACCCCATAAAGTTTGACCCACCTATGATAAAAACAAAAATTGAATATATTCCATTACGTACACTGGTTGAATACTTTGATGGAACAATGATTCGATCAAAAAAAGATTACGTATACATTGTAAAAATAAAAGAAAAAGAGTTTATATTCAAAGAAAATTCAAATGAGTATACATCAAATTCAAAAAAGAAAGTTTTCAAGCATAAAACTCTAAGACATCGAACACGATTGTATGTCCCCCTAAATCAATTACTAAGCGAACTTGGGTTTACTGTCTTAAAACACAAAGAAAATTTTTATGCAACTCCTGTAGATTCGGCATCAACACCAGAGGCAGCACAAACATCGACGAAAAAAGTCATAAAAACAGATATTGTTTTCGATTACAAAAAATCAAGATTATCCAACGATATTAAAACAATATATTTACCCATTTCAAAAAAAAGCATTCCCCTAAAAATCATTTATAAAAAAGGAAAACAATATACCAGTATAAATGAATTTTTAACATTTTTAGGTTACAAATTGACATTTATTGAAGACAATATTCTTCTAAAAAAAAATAACCTTGTGTATTCGTTTAAACATAATCAAACAACAGTAAAAGTATCAAAAAATAAAAATGTATATACACATACCATTAATCATGTGCCATTACTAATTAAATCTAATTTTTATGTAGAACTTCAACCGTTCTTAAATGACTTAGGCTTTGATTACAAATATTCTAAAAATAAAATTATTATTTTAAAAAAGCTTCATTCAATAAAAGTAACCAAAGACAACACCGTTCTTATTCAAAAAAACAGTAAAATTAAACTAACCAATGGCACACCATTAGGAAACCCAAATCGACTATTTTGGGATCTAAAATTCACAAAATGCCCCAATAAAGATGCCATTTTAAATGGAAATTCGATTTCAAAAATTACGTTCGGTCAACGAGAAACTACCTGTCGGATGGTATGGCATGTAAATCAAAATTACACCACTATTTTAGATAAGGTTAATCAAACAAATTCTCAAATTACGTTATTATCCAAAGTACAACCCCACCCCCCCAAAATAGCAAAATCAAAGACGATAACAAGT
>JAYNJH010000004.1:0-32018 GCA_038109885.1 Candidatus Margulisiibacteriota bacterium
CCCTTTGTTTGTCACTTTTCTAATTTTAACTTCAACCACTTCTTTTCGGTTCATGATATCGAATAATTCATCCCAAATTAATTCACCACGCGCCTTGGTTTCAGATAATAATGAATACCCCTCTTTGGTTTCTAGCTTCTGAATCATTGCATCAATATCCAAGCCTTCTTCTAAATTTTCTTGTACAGAATCAGACAATTCATTGGTTGGAATAAATCCATCGGACTTATAAGAAAAATCCACTAAAACACCTGATTTTTTGATTGTACGAATCCGCGCCTTTACAATGTCGCCTTCTTTGTAATCCTGCAAATCTTGAGACAAGTGTTTCTCAAACACATCCTCTAAATCAGAAATTCCCTGATCTTTCGCACGCGTTTCGATAGATTCAATCACCTCATTTTCAATTAAATCCTTCTCAAAATCACTGACTTTACCAATTTTTGTTCCAGTCGTTTCTTGAGGAGTGTCGACAATTTCTGATGTTGTCACATCTGATGGTTCTTGACCATCCACTTGGATATCTTGCATCCTATACCTCCTTAAAATTCCTTCCCATTTACTAAAATGAGCAAGGTTGATTATATAGGATAGTAATCGAAATAATTTAAAAAGTCCAATAATGGCTCATTTATTTTTTTCTTAAATTATTGTACTTTTTCAATATATCATCAACATAATTATTCACATGACTCGGCAATGTATTTTGAGTTTTCTTTGTTTTATTTGGTCCTTGATAATAAGACGCTAACACCAACCGATTTGAATCAGATGTATCCTTCCACATTGTCTTTAACTCTTTGAGGTACTTTACAGTACCTCGAATATTCTGCTTAATATCAAACGGATCTGAAATATTTAATGAATCAAAATTAAAATCTTTAATTTGACCCAAACCTTTTGCACCCGTTTTACTTACTGCCTTTTTTTGAAATGAAGATTCACGACCAATTAATGCTGCAACCAACATAGGGTCTAAATCTTCCTTTGCTGCATATTCATCAATCCAATAAGCAATATCTTTAGCTTCACTTGAATCCAAATTTGGATTACTCGTTTTAATAAACGATAATAACTTTGACTTTGATGTTTGAGAAGGTGAAAAAGCAACCTCAGCTTGTACTGGCTTATATGGCTGTACGGACACTTCATTGGTAGGTGACAAAAATAAAAAAGTAACAAACGCTGAAACAAAAATTATCTTAGCCATCGGCTATAACACCTTATTAAGTTCATCAAGTCGATCAAGTGAAACCGAACGCAAGTCACCGGTCCTTCGTTGCTTAATCTCAATCGCATTGGCACTCATCACTTTTCGACCAATCACTATTTGATAAGGAAACCCTATTAAATCAGCATCATTAAATTTTACCCCCGGAGATTCATTACGATCATCAACAATGACATCTTTTCCCATTCCCTCAATACGCTGTACAAGTTCAGTTACCAATTGATTCATCTCGTCATCTTTTGGACACAAATGTACTATAACCACATGAAATGGTGCCAATGCTTCAGGCCAAATAATGCCTTGTTCATCATGAGATTGTTCAATGGCCGCCGCAATGGTTCGCCCAACACCAATACCATAACATCCCATCTGAAAAGACTTGCGCTTTCCATTTGAATCATTAAATTGAGCACCCATAGCATCTGCATACTTTAAGCCCAATTTAAAAACATGACCAACCTCTATACCACGCATGGACTCAAGCATTAAGCTGGGGTCAATGGGGCAAGGATCACCCGCCATGGCGTTTTTTAAGTCCGCCCACTCAAACGTTGGAATATCTCGTTCAATGCACACATGAATAAAATGCTGGTCGTTTTGATTTGCCCCGGCACAATAATCAGAATGTGTCCCAAGCGAATAATCACACAAAACAGGAACATTATGGCTTCCCACTGGGCCAATAAATCCAGGAACACAATCCATGAACTGAAGCACTTCTTGATCGGTCGCAAATCGAAATGGCGCCTTAAAATAATTACCAAGTTTAGATTCATTTAAATCACGATCCCCAGGGATACAAACAAGGTAGGGCTGATCTTCAACCATAATTAACATACTCTTAATGCATTGCTCTAAGGGAGTTTTCAAAAAAGAGGCCACGTCTGACATGGTTTTTTGATTTGGAGTTTCAACCATTTGAATCGGCACATCTGATACTTTGGCTTGAAAGTCTTGTTGAATAGACTCACATGCTTCAATATTCGCCGCAAACCCAGCCGCATTATTTACTAAAACCTCATCCTCCCCAGAAGGGGCAACAACTAAAAATTCAGCTGAGACATCACCGCCGATTGCCCCGGAGTCAGCAACAGCTTCAACAAAAGTTAAACCACATCGTTCAAAAATGGTTTGATATGCCTTTCTGGCATGTTGATACATATCATCCAAAGACGCCTCAGAATCATGAAATGAATACGCATCTTTCATCAGAAATTCGCGACATCTCATTAATCCAAAACGAGGACGAATTTCATCACGAAATTTAGTTTGAATTTGATAAATCAATAATGGTAATTGCTTATATGAATTCACAAAAGATGAAACTAAGTCGGTAATTACTTCTTCATGCGTAGGACCAAAACAAAACGAACGTCCTTGGCGATCCTCAAAGCGTAATAGCTCTTTACCATATTGATCCCAACGGCCTGAAGTTTCCCACAATTCAGCCGGAATTGCACAAGGAAGCTGACATTCAACCCCACCGATGGCATCCATTTCATCACGAATAATGGCATTTAATTTTGAAAAAATCCGAAGACCCAAAGGTAAAATCGAGTAAATACCAGAAGCTAACTTTTTAATTAAACCTGCACGAACCATTAATTGATGAGAAATTACTTCAGCATCACGAGGCGACTCCTTAACCGTATTGATAAAACAATTACGATAATTGTTCATAGTAATCTTGCAATGAGGTTACATTTAATTGAGCCGTTGCAACTTCATTCATTGCCTCAACTGTCGAACGTGCTCCTGCAATTGTCGTAATAACGGGAACATTAAGCTTGTAAGACTCTTGACGGATAATTTTATCGTCAAATCGAGATGTCGCTGATGAAGGGGTATTAATGACCATTTGGATGTCATTATTTTTAAGTGAATCCAAAATATTGGGGCGCCCCTCATTAACCTTGAAAACCGATTGAACATCAACGCCTTGATCTTGCAAATATTTGGCCGTCCCTTTGGTCGCAACAATACCAAACCCCATTGATCTAATCAGTAATGCAACAGGCAAAATTTTAGGTTTATCGGAATCCTTAACACTGATGTAAATGGTGCCCTTTTTGGGAATTAATTGTCCCGCGGCCATTTGTGACTTTAGGTAGGCTATGCCAACCGTTGGGGCAATACCCATTACCTCGCCCGTTGATCTCATTTCAGGACCCAATAAGGTATCTACACCTGGAAATCGCTTAAATGGAAATACCGATTCTTTAACTGAAACATGCGAAGGCACCACTTCAGAAATATTTAAATCAGAAATGGAATGACCCAACATAACCATTGTCGCCATTTTAGCCCACTGAATTCCGGTTGCCTTAGAAACAAATGGAACGGTTCGCGAAGCACGAGGATTAACTTCAAGAACATATAAAACATCATTTTGAATTGCATATTGAATATTTAACAAACCAATGACATTTAACTTTTTAGCAATTTTATAAGTCGCCTGTTTAATATCATTAAGCAAAGACTCGGTTAACGAAAATGCCGGTAAAACAGATGCCGAATCACCAGAATGAATCCCAGCTTCTTCGATATGCTGCATAATTCCAGCAACCAAACAATCTTGGCCATCGGAAAGTGCATCGACATCAATCTCAATAGCATCATCTAAAAATTTATCAATGAGCAGTGGATTTTCGCTGTAATTCACAAAAGAAGTTTTAATATAGTCGCCCAATTCTTCGTCAGAATAAACTATTTTCATGGCCGCCCCACCCAAAACATATGACGGTCGAACAATTACAGGGTAACCAACCATTTGAGCAACTTTGAATGGATCATCGTTGGTTTGAACAATCCCATTAGAGGGCTGTTTTAAATTTAAATCAACAATTAATTTCTGAAAACGATCACGGTCTTCAGCGATATCAATACTATCTTGGCTAGTACCAAGAATCTTTAATCCACGGGCCTCCAATGTCTTAGCCAAATTAAGTGGGGTTTGTCCACCAAACTGAACAATAACCCCTTCAGGTTGTTCACGATGATAAATATGACAAACATCTTCGACGGTTAATGGTTCAAAGTATAAGCGATCTGACGTATCAAAATCGGTTGAAACCGTTTCTGGATTTGAGTTCACCATAATACTTTCAAAACCTTGATCTCGAATGGCCATCGACGCATGAACACAACAATAATCAAACTCAATCCCCTGCCCAATTCGATTTGGGCCTCCGCCTAAAATCATAACTTTCTTGGAATCTGAATCTCTCACTTCATCAAACGTTTCATAACTCGAATAATAATATGGGGTTTTCGCTTCAAATTCTCCAGCACAGGTATCGACTATTTTAAAAGTTGGAATTATTGAGTGTGATTGTCTAAAATCATAAATCTCTTGTTCAGATTTACCCAAAATATGTGATAATTGGACATCAGAATAACCCAGTTCTTTTGCCCATCGAATCGAAGCTTCATTAAACTCAAATGAATGGGATTCATTAACAAGATCAACCAATTGATTAAGAAACCAAGGATCAATCTTTGATAATTGAAACATTTTTTCAACAGTATAGCCACGCTTTATTGCAACTGGCAGTGCAAACAGTCGATCTGGAGTGGGTGTTACCAACAATTTTTCAAGAGCAGTATCATCCAATTCAAGATTGTCTTTACCATCCAAACCAAAACCAAATCGTTTAATTTCCAATGATCGACATGCCTTTTGAAATGCCTCTTTAAATGTTCGTCCAATCGCCATAACTTCACCAACTGACTTCATTGAAACACCCAAGTTAGGTTTCGATGCCGGAAATTTATCAAAATTAAATCGCGGAATCTTAACAACACAATAATCAAGAGTAGGCTCAAAACTCGCCGGAGTGGTTGTTGTAATGTCATTTTGTAATTCGTCCAATGTGTACCCCACAGCAAGTTTAGCCGCTAACTTAGCAATTGGGAAACCCGTCGCCTTTGATGCTAGAGCAGAGCTTCGTGAAACTCGCGGATTCATTTCAATAACAATAACATCACCATTTTCAGGATTCACAGAAAATTGAATATTCGAACCGCCAGTTTCAACACCAATTTCACGAATAATTTTTTTGGCTTGATTTCTTAGGTCTTGATATTGGGCATCAGTAAGGGTCTGGGCTGGAGCAACAGTAATAGAATCACCCGTATGAACGCCCATTGGGTCAAAGTTTTCAATCGCGCATACAATAACAACGTTATCATTGCGATCCCGCATAACTTCAAGTTCGTACTCTTTCCAACCCAATATTGATTTTTCTATTAAAACCTCTGAAATCAAACTATTATCAATCCCAGCTTTACTAATCTGCTGAACTTCTTCCAGATTGTAGGCAATACCACCACCCGTTCCACCCAAAGTAAATGCTGGCCGAATGACACATGGGAAGCCGATATCTTGAGCCACTCGAACGGCCCCCTCAATGGTATTGGCCGACTTTGACTCAGGCACATTACAACCTATCTTCTCCATTGCGGCTTTAAATTTATCGCGATCTTCGGCTTTATCAATAATCTCTTCTGTTGCACCAATCAACTCAACATTATACGTTGATAAAACACCTTGCTTGGATGCCTCCATTGCTAGGTTCAGCCCAGTTTGTCCACCCAATGTGGGTAAAATAGCACATGGACGCTCCTTTTGAATCACTTTTTCTAACATTTCAACAGTCAACGGTTCAACGTAAGTTGCATCTGCTACTGAGGGGTCCGTCATAATCGTTGCAGGGTTTGAATTAATCAAAACAACCTCGTAACCATCTTCACGAAGAGCTTTACAAGCTTGTGTACCAGAGTAATCAAACTCACATGCCTGACCAATAATAATCGGACCAGAACCAATCAATAAAATCTTTTTAATATCATCACGACGTGGCATAACGTTGAATCAAATCCTTTCTTTTAAAGAATAACCATCGATATCCAATGGCTGTTTTATTGGGTAACTTCATATTTTATTAACTCACTTACATCTACAGGGTAATCGCCAGTAAAACAGTGATCCGTAAATTGAGGGATGGCATCATTTCGTTGATCAAACCCCATGGCCTTATACGTTCCTTGCAAACTCAAAAAGAATAACGATGTCGCCCCCACCATCTTAGTCATTTCTTCTAATGAATGCTTTGATGCAAGCAATTCGTTGTAATCCGGTGTATCGATACCATAAAAATCAGGATGCTTGATTGGTGGAGAAGAAATTCCTAAATGAACTTCTTTGGCACCCGCATCAAAAATCATCCTTACGACTTTATTGGCCGTTGTGCCTCGAACAAGAGAGTCGTCAATTAAAACAACGCGCTTACCAACAATCGATGACTTATTTACACTATGTTTTAATTTAACACCAAACTGACGGATTGACTGAGATGGCTCAATAAATGTTCGCCCAATGTAGTGGTTTCGTATAATACCTAATTCAAAAGGAATATTTGATGCTTGAGAAAACCCTAACGCCGCGGGAATTCCTGAATCAGGGATTGGGACAATCACATCTGCAGCAAAATCATTCTCAATGGCCAATTGTTGGCCTAAATTCTTACGATAAGTATACACCGTCTCCCCATCAATAAGACTGTCTGGACGAGCAAAATAAATTCGCTCAAAAATGCACTGGCGTTCATCATGCGCTGTTGACAATAAGATGCTCTCAAGCCCATCATCCGTAATTACAACCATCTCACCATTTTTAACATCTCGAATATAAGACGCACCAATAATATCAAGCGCACATGTCTCCGAAGCTAAAACATATGCCCCATCTTTTTGGCCAAGAACCAATGGCCGAATACCAAATGGATCCCGAATCCCAATCATTTTTTTATTTGTCATTATAATTAACGAATACGCGCCCTGTATTTTTGACAATGCATCACTTATTTTATCTAAAGTCTTTTTCTTAGTTGAACGAGCAACCAATTGAAGAATAACCTCTGTATCAGATGTGGTTTGAAAAATGGACCCTCGCGCTACCAATTGCTGCTTCAACGAAATTGTATTCGTTAAATTACCATTATGTGCGCAAGCAAACCCACCCGCCGCCAAGTTTGCAAACAACGGCTGAATATTTTCTTGAATTGAATCCCCTGTGGTTGAATATCGAACATGACCTATGGCTGATCGCCCAGGAAGTTTCTCTAATGTTTCAGCATTATTAAAGTTATCACCAACCAATCCAGAACGTTTAACCGAATGAAAACGCTGGCCATCAAAACTTACGATTCCAGCGCCTTCTTGACCACGATGTTGCAATGAATGCAAGCCAAGGGCAGTTAAAACCGCCGCCTCATCAATACCAAAAATACCAAAAACACCACATTTATGTTTTATATCATGCATGAACGTGTGAGGTTTCCATCATTTGAACAAATTGATCAAATAAATAATCTGAATCACAAGGCCCTGGAGCGGCTTCAGGATGATATTGAACTGAAAACAGTGGATATCGATTATGCTTAAACCCTTCATTTGTACCATCATACAAGTTCACATGAGTAACTGTAACATCTTCACCTAAGGAAGAAACATCAACACAAAAACCATGATTTTGAGAGGTAATCTCAACTCGACCTGTTTGGATATTTTTAACCGGATGATTGATCCCATGATGACCAAACTTTAATTTATACGTCTTAGCACCCAGCGCATGCGCAATCAACTGATGCCCTAAACAAATACCAAAAATAGGAACCCGACCCAAGTTTGAACGAATAAGGTTTACAGCAGTTTCAACCGGCTCCGGGTCTCCCGGGCCAATTGAAATAAACAATCCATGAAAATCTGTTTCATTCAATATTTTTTCAGCTTCATTAATCGGCAAAACAACACATTCACATCCTCTTTGCTCAAAATGACGTAATATATTGTATTTCACACCACAATCTAACACCGCTAATTTAAACTTTTTATTCCCCGTTAATTTTTGCCATTCATAGGCTTCACTCGTCGTCACCGTCTCAGCAAGGTTAAGACCAGACATTTTAGGGAATTGCCCCAACTTTTTCAAAAGCATTTCTTTTGAAATCGACAAATCAGAGGTAATCACTACTCGTTGAGCACCATGCGCTCGAACATGCAGGGTAATGGCTCGCGTATCAAAGCGCTCAACACCTACACGGCCATGCTCATCTAAATAATCCTTTAATGTCTTAACACTTTGCCAGTTACTAGGCGTATCAACGTATTCTTTGCATAAAAGAGCATTCAAATAAATTGAACTGGACTCATTATCAGCCAAATTAATTCCATAATTACCAATCATAGGGTATGTCATAACCACACATTGATTGGAATAAGATGGGTCGGTTAAAACCTCTTGGTAACCTGACATGGCTGTATTAAAAACAATTTCACCATAGACATCTTTCGGAGTCGTAAAATAACGTCCAAAAAACTCAGTACCATCTTCAAAAAGCAATCTAGCCTGCAATGTCATACTGAGATTAAATGATACCAGAGAGATATTATTAAAGAAAGAGAAATAGTAAATTATTTTAGACGAATTTACTGACCTGTCTTTGGAACATAATAATAAAACTCATTAGAGTTTAAAGAAAAAGATTCATTTACCCATGAATTTCGAATGGCGTCCGCCCCAGTTTGTTGAACAAATACCTGCATTAATCCAAAAACAAAAAAACCAATTAGCAATGCTTTCATTTCACCCTCCCCTTGTCTAAATATCGTTATGTCACATCATAAAATTTCATTGATTTTTTTCATAAATATTGACCAAAAAACAAAAGGTTCCTAGGCTGAATAAGTGAGTTCAACAGAAATGCCACTAACTGCCCATTTAAATGAGTTACGTAAACGACTTATCATTTGTGTTGCGTTTATTACCTTTTCCACTGTAATCTGCTACTTCAATTATTCACCCATAGCCAATTTTTTTATCACGCCATTTAAGTCAGTATCTATTTTCGGGGGAAGTATTAATGTGAATACGATTTATGAAGGCTTTTTTGTCAAATTAAAACTGTCTTTCATTTCAGGCGTTCTTTTTAGCATACCAATCCTATTATATCAGTTCTGCCGATTCATATTACCTGGGCTAAAGTCCAACGAAAAAAAATGGCTTTTTATTATACTTATCATAAGTAGTTGTTTAAGTATGACCAGTACGTACATGGGATACACAATTGTTTTTCCATACATTGTATCCTTTTTATTAACCAATGAGTTTATTCCATCAAATATAAATGTATTACTAAATTATCAACAAAATTTAAGCTACATTATTTCCTTTTTAATTGGAAGCCTCCTGATTTTTCAAAGCCCAATAATTTTAAGCATCTTACTTGCAAAAAACATGATCACTCGAAAGTTTTTATGGAAAAATAGTCGTTGGTTCATCTTAGGAATTGTTATTGTATCTGCAATGATTACACCACCTGATATTATATCACAGTTAACACTAAGCATTCCTTTAATCTTATGCTATTTTAGCTGCATTCTAATCGCAAAATTTATGAAGTGGGGCCATTAGAATGCTTGGTATCAGCTTCCCCGAACTTTTTACAATCGTTATTATTGCAATGGTTATCATTCCTCCGAAAGATTTTCCTAAAATCATCCGGTTTAGTTTAAAAACATATCAAAAAGCCCAAAAACTTTACTATCAACTATTAAGAGAAATTAACTTACTGGGAAAATAATTTTAGCTTTATCCATTAATTGCTAAACAAATGAATCGGTTTTCAATATATTTCTCTATGAAATTCAAATCCACGTAGCTGACTAAAGCGTCATCCATAAGCAAAAATTGGTTATAAGATATTCGCTTGATACAGGTGTAATGCCCGCTAAAATTATTGGAGCTAGACTGCTGAGTCGAGCTTAAACCTGAAGAAAAAACTACAGCAAATTCTAATGTCTCCAACTTAATTTCAAAGTGTTGAAGATTATAGAGTCCATTAGATCCCTGAATCACTTTACAAAAATAATTTTGATTACCAGAAAGGCTTTTGTAAGTTGTGGTCTTATTTTGCTCAAGGTTTTCAAATTCAATCCCCTCATATGAAGTCTTTTCACCAAATCACTTAAGGTGTATAAGAAATAGTAAAAAGATTAAAAAAAGCACAATTCAAAAATTCACCTGGACAATTTTGCCCACGTCCAAAAGCGGGAAAGTATAATAAAATATCTTTTATAAAACCTAATTTTTGATTTGGCGTTGTTTTTCTTAAATCAGGATCCAAAAGTTTTAACCAAAAATCAATTGTGTTCTTTCTAAGACGACTGTTTTTAGCTTGGGAATCAAAAGAAAAATTTTCACCTTGATACGTTAGCTTGTCGTTGTCCATATTTGTCTTTAAATAAGATAAATAATTAAAAACTGACCCAAATTTACCCATGGGCATATGTCGCAAAAATTGAACCGCCGATATCGCATAGCATTGGTTAGAATCTCGAGAAATACCCAGCAAATCCAACGCACCAACAGAATGAACGGCCAATGCAATATCATCCTGTTTAGGTGAAAGCTTTAAGGATAAACAAGCAATAAAAGCAGCAATTTCTTTATCCATCATGCCATTTTGCTTGCAAAACATTAGTATATCTCCAAAAAGGTCTTTATTAAGTTTTGCCGATTGTTTATCTTCATCTAGGGTTGAAATGCCATCCCCAACACCATCACTGCAAACCACATATTGGTCACCTGCATTGATAGGTACAATTGAAACATAAGGTAATAATTTAGGATTATTTACATTATCGTAATCAACAGTCTGACCAGGATCACTAAATCTTTTAAAGTCGGCAACCTGTTCTAGATCGTTTTCTAGAAATATTTTGTCAGGTTTTGATTGATTGTTCGCCAATAGAAATGGATTTAATTGTATGATTCTACCATCTTGTTTACGGAGAATTGTTTGAGAATCGCCATAAAACATCGAAAGCAAATAACGCCCCGCCTGACCCAAGTCAAGCGCTAAGCTTAGCGTAAATGTCGCTGCCCCTAAGTTGGTTTGTTTACTCTGGTCACCTTCATTAGAAAAAGCCACCCTAGTAGAAACCACTATTTCTCCGACCATCTGACGTTTAAATTTAGAAATATGGGTTAAAAATTCTTTGCTATTATACATATTGCCCTGCAGGCCTTGTTTTAATTCTTGTAATTTGTTTTTAAATTTATTACTTTCACAATAGTCTTTGAAGGTTGTTGTTAAATGAATTGCCATGTCTTTACCACTACCCTTTTCGCTGAATTGATTCGAGCATTCCGAGACACCATCGCTCAAGATTATTACCGTATCACAACCTAATTTCACCACTTCAACTCGATCTTGATTATCGTTTTGATGTTTAATTGATGGCACGGTAAATCGAGGAGTTAAATCACCATTCATATCCGTGTTATCTAAGTCGTTGTATTTAAAATAGTGAATTGGTTGACGTTCTTGATACGGTTTCATCAATTCGCTTAAGACTTGGTCAAATATTTGAAATTCATTACTCAAAGGCCTTTCAAATTCTAAGGATTGAATCCTTTCCATTAATTCCTTGTTTGGCATTAAGGTTGTTAATAAGGCGTCGTATTGACCACGTGCTTGTACCAAAAATTGATTATAAAATTCCCTATTTATTGGGGGGAGCTTCGTTTGTGGGCGGGGAGGCAACGAGTCAGGTAAAGTGCACTTAACGCCCCCTATTTTGGGGGGGGAAGAAACATCACTAGGGTTGGTATGAAACTGAGAAAATTTACTCATTTCTAACGAATATACTTTTGCACGCCCCAAAAGACATGATCGCAAATCCCCACTACTTCTCGTAGCAATTCCCAATTTAGATAAAATTTTAAAAAACGGGGTAAGGGCGTCACGAGTTATCGGCTGGCCATTAACTATAAAGCCATTATTAGAATAAACCGTTTGATTAGACGACATATCTTTAAAATCCGTTAATTTTTTTTGGAGATTTTCATCAGTTAGCGTTTCATAAAATGTTTTAAACGTATTGTTCGTAATAGCGCCTGTTTTATCTAGTATCTTCAAACGTTTAAAACATTTAAAAATAGGAGCACAGTAAGTGCCATCATAGAAAACCCCATCGAGCATAAACCCATTTTGGTACAAAGAAGCATCCTTTTGCTTTTCAAAAAATTGATTCATGGCTTTAATTGTTTTATAAATATTTTCTAAGGACGGTTCTGGCGTTGACTTTTTAACTAAAAAATTAGTCAAAAAACCACATCTTAATTTATCCATTTTCTTCTCCAATCAATGTACTATAATATCTATCGTATTAATTTAAATATCTCTTGCAAAAAAAAAACATCAAAATTGAATACGAATCTTAACTTGGATGCACTTATATTTTTTGATAATATAAATAGAATTTATGATCAAAACTAAGCCTTTTCGTCAATACAAAATTTTAGACCATTGCATTGCATGCACAACCTGCAGTAGCGCTTCACCCCATGTATTTACCCTTGATTTAAAGAATCAAATAGCAATCATTAAGAGTCAACCGCAAAATTTAAACGACGACAAAAAAAGTTTTTCAGCGCTTAAAAGCTGCCCCGTATCAGCCATTGGAGTTACTAAGGCATGATTACAGCACAAGATTTACAATCTAAATTAGCGCATATTAGTATTGGGGGAAATGTTTGTCGCTACACCTTAGAAATATGTGAACAATATGCACCATTAATCAATGAAATTAATGAACTTAAAAAAAGAAAAAATGCTTTGATACTAGCACATTCTTATGTCGCCCCGGAAATTATTTACGGAGTGGCCGACCATGTTGGCGACTCATTTGAATTGAGTAAAATCGCCCAAAATGCCAACTGTGATACTATTGTATTCGCTGCCGTAAAGTTTATGGCTGAAACAGCAAAAATTTTAAGTCCTTCAAAAACAGTTTATACCCCATCTTTTGTTAATGGTTGCAGTTTAGCCGATTCAATTACAGCTGAAAAAGTAATCGAATTAAAAAAACAGTTCCCAAACTATGCCTTCATTTGCTACATCAACACCTCCGCAGAGGTTAAAGCCCATTGCGACTGCTGCGTAACATCTTCAAATGTTTACAAAAATATTGAAAATTACACGAATTATAACAATTATTTCTTACCTGATCAGTTAATGGGAAAAAATATTGAACGATACCTTCGTGAAAAAAATAGTCAAAAAGACTTCAGGTATTATGATGGAACTTGTTATGTCCATGAAGAGTACGACCCTGAGATGATCGACTATATTCAATTAAATCATCCTGAAGCAGCCATAGTGGCCCACCCTGAGTGCAAACCATCCATTGTTGAAAAAGCAACATTTGTGGGCAGTACTTCACAAATGATAAATTACGTTAAAGAAACAAACCATGAAAAATATGTTATGTTAACCGAGTGCGGCTTAACTTCGCGATTACAAATGGAACGGCCAAACAAAACATTCATTGGTAGTTGCACTATGTGCAAATACATGAAATCCAACAAACTAGAACAAATTCGAAACTGCCTTACAAATCCAGACCCTAATCTTGAAATCAAATTAGCCCCAACCATTATTCATGCGGCCGAAAAATCTTTATTTGAAATGTTCAAGCATGCCTGACGAATTTAAAAAAGAAATCGACAAAGAAGATCACTCAACGCAAGGTATTGATCAAGTTAGCCAGACCATATTGGATCAATTAAAAAATACAGACAGTGAATTATTAATGACCTTTCCTTTCGAAACCAAGTCTGAAACCAATCCCCCACCCAGTGACAATAACAATTTAATTCAACACATCAGAGATTTTTCTAGAACTCCCAAAGAAATAAAAGATTATCTAGATCGCTTTATCGTTGGTCAAAGTAATGCAAAAAAAGCATTAGCTATTGCAATTTGTGACCATTACAATGCCATCAAAGATCACCTTAATAACAGCCATGATCAAGAAAGCTATGGCAAACAAAATATATTAATGATTGGCCCCACCGGTGTTGGAAAAACGTATTTAATTAAACGAATTGCAGAACTCATTGGCGTGCCATTTATTAAGAGTGATGCCACAAAATTCACTGAAACAGGTTACCAAGGAGGCGATGTTGAAGACCTTGTCCGACAACTTTACAAGAAAGCTGAAAATCAACTTGAAACAGCTCAATTTGGAATTATTTATTTAGATGAAATCGATAAAATTACGGGATCCCAAAGCCGTCAACATAAGGACGTTTCAGGCCGAGGCGTTCAAACAAACCTTCTAAAAATTATGGAAGACACTGATGTTCAAATTCGCCCCCCCTGGGACATTCAGTCTCAGCTAAAACAAATGATGGGTAATAACACTGGTGATGCAAATGAAATAATTAACACCAAACACATCTTATTTATTATGAGTGGCGCATTCAATGACCTAGAGTCAATTATTAAACACCGTCTTGATGGGGCCACAATTGGCTTTGAGCGACAAAAACCTTCAGCAACATGCAATACGCCTTTAGAAGACCTAAGAACACAAGATCTTGTTAAATTTGGTTTAGAGCCTGAATTTGCTGGGCGAATGCCTGTCCGTGTATCTCTTAACCCACTATCAATCCAAGATTTATTTCAAATTTTAACTCAATCAGAAGCATCAATCCTAGATCATTACATAAAAAGCTTCAAGCGATATAATATTGAACTCGCATTCGCCGAGGATGCCCTTTATGAAATTGCAACAATTGCACATGAAGAAGGGATTGGCGCAAGAGCTTTAGCCAGTACACTAGAAAAAGTATTCCGAGAATTTAAATTCGAACTTCCATCAACTACGATTCGATTCCTATATGCCACTAAAAATCTAATTAAAAACCCTCAAAAACATCTACAGAGTTTGCTCAAAAATCCCCATGAAGAATTTAAGCTCGCCGTTAAAGCTTACCTAAATAGCGCATCAGAAAATCATAAAGTAAAAATTCATTTCGAAACACTTTTTGATGCTTGCAACCAAAGTTCAACATCTGAAAGTATCATTCAAATTATAAATGATCACTTAACAAACAAAGAAGACAATGTCAGCCATTCTTAAAAATATCGAAACCATTCAACACTCCATACCAAACCATATTCAAATTGTTTTAGCTACTAAATATGCAAGCATTGATGATATTGGGTTAATATCAAATGCATTCCCAGAAATTACTTTTGGTGAGAATCGAGTTCAACATGGACAAGAAAAACAAATCGCATACCCTAACATAAAAAACCCATGGCATTTTATTGGACACTTACAACGTAACAAAGTTAAAAAAGTAATTGAAAATTATTCATTGATCCACTCTGTAGATTCATTACGCTTATTAACTGAAATCAATACCGCAGCAGAAAAACAAGGGCTTCAAGCCCAAGTCCTTTTGCAAGTTAATCCTATTAATGAGGAAACCAAATTCGGCTTTTCAATCGAAGAAGTATATAATGCCCTAACCCAGACAAAAACACTAAAGAACATAACCCTTTCCGGACTCATGTGCATGGCCCCGCATACCGATAACAAATCCACCATCAGAAAAACATTTAAAAAAACACGAGAATTATATGATAATATTAAAATATCACATGCTCAATTCAATCATTTAAGTATGGGAATGAGCAATGATTATCAAATTGCAATCGATGAGGGTTCAACAATGATAAGAATAGGAAGTATTATATTCAAATGAGTTTTATAAATTCAGCCATTCGTTTTTTTGGGTTTTCTGAATCAGATGAAGATCAAGCAGAAACTTCGGAAGTTATTCATAACGTCTCCAATATTCAGCCCAATATTCACCCACTCAACCCTCAAGCTAGAGAAGCCTCAGAAATTCGAATTTCTTTTCCTAGAGTTTATGAAGACTCTGTAAATATTGCACGTCATTTGCAAAAAAACAGGGCTGTAATTGTTAACCTTCAATACCTAGACCCATCCACAAGCAAACGTTTGATCGACTTTTTGTGCGGTACCGCCTATGCAATGACTGGAAATATGAAAAAGTTAAATGATCAGATTTTCATTTTTTCACCACAACACATTTTAATTGAAATGGCAGAAGATATTAGTGATGTTGAAAAGGCAACACAAGAGTACGAAAGTTACAAAATCGAAAACGTGGCCGGAATTTAATGAACGCCAAAAGCAACCCAAACGCCAAAAGCAACCCAATTGATAATCTGAAAAATATTGTAGCAAAACTTCGAGCACCAGACGGTTGCCCCTGGGACATTAAACAAACACCTCAGTCCATAACCCCACATATTATTGAAGAAGCCTACGAATTGGTTGATGCCATTGAATCTAATAATCCAACAGATATGATTGATGAATTAAGTGATCAACTACTTCATGTTGTAATGATTGCTCAAATGATGAGCGAGACCAAATCATTTACTTTTGATGACGTTGTTACACATTGCAGTGAAAAAATGATTCGACGACATCCACATGTCTTTAAAACAAACGAAGAGAAAAACATCCATGAAGTCAATAATCAATGGGAACAAATTAAAATAAATGAGTCAGCTCATAAATTGGACAGCATTCTTGATGCAATTCCAAATCACTTTCCAGCCCTACTTCATGCCCAAAAAATACAAAAGAAAGTAGCCACAATTGGCTTTGATTGGCCAACGATTGATGGCGCAAAAGAAAAACTTATTGAAGAATGCCAAGAGTTTTTAAATGCCAACCCTCAAGACGAAGATGAAGAACTCGGTGACATTCTTTTTTCGCTAACCAACATCTGCCGAAAACTTGGTAAATCAGCCGAGGATTTACTCCAAAAAACAAATAAAAAATTTAAAGGCAGATTCAAAAAAATGGAAGAAATTATAACAAGCCATAACAAAAATATTAAAGACCTAAACCTTACTGAAATGGATGCTTTTTGGGATCAAGCAAAAAAAATAAACAAATAGTTTGCATTTAATGTTTTTAAAATTGTACAATTTACAAAGATTACGATCCCAAGCCATTTTATCTTCCCTAATATTTGGCATATAAATTCTATGTATAGAACGTAATCTCATCACACACCTGGCGGCCCCCTGGCCGCCACTTTACTTTATAGAGGATAATTATCATTGGGTTTCCAAATAATAAAATACGGCCCTGCACATTCAAACGTTAAATGTCGGACCGTATATTAAATTGGATTTTAGATATTAATAAATTTATATGCAGGCCGAATGACGCGTCGTCCTGAAAGAATCTCTTCAATGCGATGGGAACACCAACCGGCCGTTCGTGCCATCGCAAATAATGGGGTATAAATATCAACGGGAATATTCAGACAATCATAAACAAACCCCGAAAAGAAATCGACGTTGGGTGCAATAACCTTTGTTGAGCCCTTTACAGCATGAAAGGCTTTTGGCCCCTCTTCCTCAATTAAACAATATAACTTAAACTCTGAACGTCGATCCACTTTTTCAGCCAAAACACTCGCTTTAGACTTTAAAATCAATGCGCGAGGGTCTGATTTAGTGTATACAGCATGACCCAACCCATAGATCTTCCCTGAATTATCATAGGCTTCTTTTCTTACGATTTTTTCCAGATACGCACGAACTTCCTCGCGACTTTCCCAATCACTTACATGGGCCTTAATATCAGACATCATATCCATCACTTTTTTATTAGCAGCACCATGCAATGGCCCCTTCAACGAGCCCAATGCCGCCGTGATTGTACCATAAATATCAGATGCCGAAGATGTCACCACATAAGTTGTAAACGATGAATTATTTCCACCACCATGCTCAGCATGAAGCAATAAAGCTAAATCCAAAATATCAACCTCAAATGCCGAGGGCTTTACCCCTTGACGAAGCATGTACAATAATCCTTCAGCCGTATTCATTCCAGGTTCCGGAACAATTAATTTCGGGTTTGTCTCATATGCCAATAAATACGAATACGCAACAATAACGGGTAATTTTGATAAAATCATTAAACTTTTAATAAAGTTTTCATACGGATCAATCGTCTCAGGGTGACCATCTAATGTATACAATGCCGATACAACCGTTTGTAGTTTGTTCATTATGTTTTTGGATGGAATCGCCCGAATTAGATGATCAATAAACTCTCGAGATAAACTGCGATGATGCGACAAAAACTGCTGCAATTGATGCATCTCATCTTTACTTGGGCCTCGACCCGTCAATAATAAGAATAACGTGTACTCAAAACGTGATTTCCCATCCGTTTCAGCAACTAAATCCTCAATCAAGTGACCGCGATACTTTAATACCCCTTCAACAGGCTCTCGAACACCATTATTTTGGGTGACCCCAACCACTGATGATATACGGCTTAACCCGGCCAAAACACCACTACCATCGGCATTTCTTAACCCACGCTTTACATCCAATTCTTCATACACTTGATTTGAAATTGTATTGGACTCAATAATCTCGTTCCTTAAATGATCAAATTCCATGGCTCTCCCTCTTCTATTTCCTGGTTTTATCATACAATCTTAATGCATAAAAACCAACGGCAATTCCCAAAATAATTACACCAAAAATCTGGAAAATTCCCAACCATATCCCTACATAATTAATTTGATTTATGTAGCGCCCCATCACCTTCAATTGCTTATCTATCATTTGATATTGATACAAGTTATTTTGAACCATTGTGTCCAAAGCTTTCTTTTTTAACCTTAGTGAGTCATCCAACATGGCTATTTGACCATTAAGTTGAACCAATAAGCGATCAAAGTTCTCTAGGCTAGGGATCGTTGTTTGAGAAATATCCAGTTGCAATCCATCTGTTTTCTGAACTAAAAACTTAAGCGCTGAATAGGCAACCCCATCCGCATCTGATGCCGTAATAAATCGCTCGTCTTCACCAATCTTAAAGGCCCCCTTGAATTGCTGAGCCATCGGACCAATATGTGCTACACCTCGATTAAATACATATTCCCAACGTGATATATTTAATGCCATTAAACTCTCAAAAATCATGCGGTGATCAACTGGCATAAACTGAGTCTTCAAATTTCGATCAGACACCATGCTCCAACCACCCCCTTCTGGCGTAGCCGAAACCACCATTCCAGCACCCGTATGAATATGAACCCCATTCGGCGCATTTAAAACCACAGAATCATTTGCAGCAACATCGATCCCCTGAATCGATGCATTTAATACTACATTTTGATCACCCAAAACTTGAACATGATCACCAATAACGAGGTTCGCATTCCCTTTAATACGATTATAATCACCTAATACTCGCTGATGATTACCATTAATTTCAATATCATTGACACCTAAGGTATAATTTTCATCCCCAGTTACCGATCCCCTTTGACTTGATATAAGTGAATTACGATGACCCTTGAGTGTTAATTTTTGAACGGATGCCAATTGATTCTCTTGACCAAACATTCTGAGTTCCGTTGCCCCATCCACCGAATTCGATTTCCCATAAATCATCGAATCCTTCACATCTTGAATAAAAACGTGATTACCATTTAAATCTAAACTCGTTGCATTATGAATAAAAGCAGTATCAATGCGCCCCTTAAAATCCGAAACTCGATTCATGTAGATATCATCACCAACCAAATCCAAACGATTACCAAATCTTAATCGATGCTTCCCACCACGAATATGCGCATTTTCAACCTGAACATAATCGCCCAACTCAGCATTAATTTCACTATCAGAAATAAAATCAAAGGCACTTTGATTCGCCATAATTCGAGATTTTTTGACATCCTGAACCTGCAATTGCGATCCTTGAATCCTTGCAAGTTCAGCTTGCTGAATTGTTAAATCTTGACCATCAATCCAACTATTATCGCTACGATAAATCACTGAATCGCTGACTTGAATTGATGATGATGCCACCTGCCCCAAAAAAACATCATTAAGCTGTAATTGATTTTCACCTGAAGCAACCGGCATGCCAATTCCAAACGCTGACTGTCGAACCACACGCCAAGATGTCCCATTATAAAATCGAAACCCAGTACTATCATATTCCATGGTACCAGCCAAAGGCGCCGAGTTAATTGAATCGCCTATCGTAATAGCGGAACCTAAATCAAACTGATGCTGCGAATTTCCTAAAGAAGTTGAAATCGCCATTGGCGAATGCAAATAAAGCTGATTGGCCCCATCACCAAACATAAACTCACCAGAGCCTTTAAGCTCAAAATCAATGGACTTGGACGAATTTTCAATACTTAATTTTACGGGGTTTGCCCCCTCATCTTTAATTCGGACATCCGCACTAACATCCAAACTTCCAACTTCTAGGGTATAAGAAAAATCACGTTCAATCTGAATCAAATTAGGACTATCATAAATCCCCAAATTGGATTTATCATCCAAATAAATATTCGTAGATGAATTAAATGACCCCGCCCCCAAGGTAATAATCCGGTGAGATAATAAACTAGACAACCCCGTCCCACCATTCGCTAGTGACAACTGGCCTGAGAATAATTCACTTGTAATTTCACCTGATTTTATTTTTGACGAAGTAACTTGATTATTTGGGATATGATTTGCAAGAATTATCTGATCTTTAATATGTGAAGTTCCGATGGACCGATCTGTAAAATTAATCGATGCAACACGGTAATCCTGAAGATTTTCTGAATAAACACTATTATTGTCAACCACATCAGAGTTGAAAAACTGATCTGGAATGTAATCATTAATGTTATTATCTTTTAAGATATTAAAGGACAACGAATTTTTCATAATATTACTTGAGCCAATGGCATTTGGAGAAATTGTATCCGCATTAAAAATGCCAGTAACAAATCGTGAAATCTCCAACTGGTTTTCCGCAAAATGTGTCAATCGAACTGAATTAGGGTAAATATTTCTTGATGAAATCACCGCCCCATCCAAATGAATTGATGAAATCATTTTAGCTGCAAAGTCTTTTTCAAGTTGACCAACATTCGTTAAATCTTCTCCATTTCCTTGTAAAGTTCCATAAAGTATTTTTAAATTTTCAGGCGTCCATTCCATAACACGCTGGTTGTCTTTAATATGAATGGAATTTGCTTTTAATAAGTCATTACCTAAGAAGAATTGATTAATCGAAAACAGAGTTGCATTTAACGTTGTTGCCCGTAAGCCCCCATCAAAATGAGCCGACCCCTCGACATGAAATTGATGAACAGGAAAATCAAGTCCAATGCCAATACGATAATTTTGACTAACCAATTGAATATTCTCACCATAATCAAACCAACGAGAAGCCTCAAAAGTAAGTGGTCCATATAAAAGGTCCACCCACTCTTTGGGATGCTTAATTCGTAATGAATCAGATTCCCAACGTATCGAACCTGTAACTTCAGTTTCTTCATAAGCCAACTTAATTGCACCATTCACATCAACATGAGTTTTGGGTTCTTCAATGCCTATACCAATATATTTCTTATCTCGATCAATCTTAAAAATATGCGGAAATCGCGTCTCCCAACCAAACTCAGAAAATAAAGATCGGTAAGAGTATAATTCTGTTAACAACGGAATCTCAGCCGTCTCAGCACCAACCGAGATCACCAGCTTTAACTTTTTACGATGAAGCATATACGCATTCAGTGCTGGCACTGAATTCATAACCAATACCAAATTCCCATCTGAAATCGAATAATTATCGTAATCTTCAAACCAAATTCGCTCACGAGTAACCGAGTCGTATATTCGAGCCCTGACATTAAAGTTTCCATTATAAAGACCTTGATCATTTGATAAAATCATCTCCACAGTCATTTGAGATGGAACTTCAATAATCTTTTCCTCAGCAATACTAAAAATACTAAGAACTAAAATAAAAAATACGGCGACAAGCTTTTTCATTTCAGACCCTCCATACGCTGCTGAAGTTTACCCATTTGATGAGTTAATGATTCAATTTCTTGCGATTGCAATGTTTCCTTCTGATGAATTTTATTATATTCACCTGTTAATTTTCGATCGGATTCATTTAATTCATTAAGATGTTCAATCATCATTTTCGAGTTCACCACTAACTTATCTGAAGAATTTAAAACATCAACTTTCAAAGCCTGATAATTATCCTGATCTTGAACAATCGTTTGATAATAATTTCCTAAACCTTTAATTGAACCTAGAATAACACCGTCCATATCAACGGTTTGAATATATTTATTAGATCGGCCAAGGCCAAATACCTTATAAAAATCCTGGGCCATTGGACCAATATGCTGAACATAATGTTGCCCCTTATAACGCCATTCCATAATATCTAATTGTAATGCTTTATTTAAAATCTCGTTTGGATTTAAACCTTCAATATTGGTTTTGATAGATTGATCAGAAATTGATGACCAACTGCCGGCATTGGCCCCCAAACGCGCCACCAAAACACCTTCTTTGAGAACATTAAATCCACCAAGCGCATGAAAAGAAATGCTCTGATCAATGGTTAAGTCAGAATCCAAATTAGTTCCAATAGATATAATATGATCACCATCAATGGTGGCATCATGATAACCTATAGCCGTATTATTTTGTCCCAGAATGATGGGTGCACCATGGCCAATATGACGATGCTTTTCCCCCATATAAACACCCTGCCCATGCACCACGGTATGCTGACGCCCCACCACCGTTGCCCCATCTGAAAAACCAACATGATGCCCAAAGCCATAAGTGACAAGATCTCTTGCATGACGAATCGTGTTTTCATACCCTAGAATTACAGCATTCTGAATATGACGAATACGATTACGCTGATTTAGTACAACCGTATTATTAGCAAAATAGAGTTGATGCCCATAACCAGAAACATCGCCATTTGTAACAAATGACAAATCATGACCTTCGCCATTGATTAACGATGCATCCAATTGATGAAGCGTTAAATGATTTCCCTGCACAGACGAGTTGTTAATAAATTCGGCCGCATTATAATCCCCTTTAAGTTGCGATGAATAAACTTGACTTGCATGACAAGCTTGACCTTGAATAAAACTATTAAACACTCTATTCAACCGACCAAGATGACAATTTATATATGATTGATCTAATTGCATCGCATGAATTTTTTGGCCACGAATCATTGAATCCTGCACCATTTCAACACGATTGCTTAGCCCAGAGAGGTGGGTATTTTTAATTCCAGACACCAAATGAGATTCCCCCTCAACACGTGAGTCTTGACCTAATAAAATACGTGAACTGTTGGAATGGTTATCCAAACCGGCAATAAAAAATGAGCCCGATGTCATATTATCCTCATTATTAAATTCAAGCTGTGTAATCCCTGACGCCAAAACCAGTTTAAATTTATTTTGAGCCTTTGAATAAAACATTGTTCCTGGCTTTGGTGAAGAAATGGATGTATCCCCCAATAAAACACCACCTTGAATCGATAACTTTTGAGTGCCTGGCTGTCGTCGAATGCCTAAATGACCATCCGCATGGTTCATAACCAATATTTGTCGGGATTTTAATTGATC
Organism: Candidatus Margulisiibacteriota bacterium; assembly: GCA_038109885.1. Lineage (GTDB taxonomy): Bacteria > Margulisbacteria > Marinamargulisbacteria > UBA817 > UBA817 > UBA817. The sequence continues at coordinate 23,634 of JAYNJH010000004.1, forward strand.
TAAAATCTCAAAGTTTCCCGTAGAGGTTAATCCTAAATACCAGCGACCAATATCATTTTCAATGGCAAGCCCAGACGCGGCATTGGCTTGAGATTTCATTTTAACAGCTGTTTTCCCTGCTTGATTAAGAATATCTAAATCAAACTCAGGAGATGCATTATTAATGCCCAACCCATTGGCATTTAACACAACTTTAGGGGCACTAATCATTTGATTGGATGAAACAACAATGAGTCCCCCAACTGTAGAAAACCCTGTTTGATTGGTACCTCCCTTATCGATGGGAATAATTGCATTCAAATGAGAAAAAGATAACGCTCCGGGTTGAAAATCAGTTGCCAAAATATCATTATCCTTAATTAGCACAGAAGTAATTGCATCATCTTTAATAATACCGTGGCGATCGACCATTGGCGTGGCATAATCCTCTGAAATTAAGGTCCCATCTTTAATTTTAGTATAATCAATATTTTGAGCCCCAATATTACGGCTCACAACCGCATCATCTTTGAATAAATAAATTGTTAATTCAAAATTTGAAGCCAAATTTGATGAAACAATGGATTCTCGTTTAATTTCATTATCCGTCACAATTAAAGGCTTGAAGTATGCATTTGTTAATTTAAAATCATCGGTTAAATGTAATCTTTTAATGCTTGCGTCATTTAAGGCTGAATTCCCAACAGCATTGGCGGCAATTTGAACATGGGTAATTGCTAAATCTGCAATTTCATTATTTTGAATGCCATTAATCTTTAGTGATGGCGCGCTTACATGAGTCACCCCATGCCCTTTACCAATCAATTTCCCCGAGACTTTTAACCCATCATTTGCATTTATATAATTGGAGGCATTTAATGTCACTGACCGAACCGTTAATTCAGCATCTTTAGAGACCCCATAATTATTTAATAAGTTTAGATGACCTGCCGCAGTCAATGGCCCATCCAAACGAACCCCACGTTCAACAAATACATCCCCGCCAACCGTCAAAGTGGCCTTATTGGTTTTTGTTGCAATTCGAACAAATGTATCCTTTACAAAAAATGCCGGAATGGTATTACTTTGATTATTTGTCCATTTACTATCATAGCCATCCGCAGGACTCACGTCTAAATATTTCCAAACGTCATTATGACGCCCCTCCAATCGATTATTTCGCCATCGGATTGTACCCAACTCATCAATACTTGGATGATCACCCACACGCATCGCACCACCAACTTCAAGTCGAACTGAAGGCGTTGGGTTTTTAATATTAATACCGATCCGCTCAGCAATTAAGTTGGTATGAAAAACACCCTCCATATGAATTGCATTCACAATATCCGCCGCATGAGAAAATAAACTAAATGGAATTGACTTCATTGGCAACGCTATTTTTTCAGTACCAATTGTCAAAATCAGCTGAACCCCTTCGTCATAAAACCAATGGGTTTTAATTTCATTAAGATGACCAATTTCGAACGATGTTCGCCCTTTAAAAAATTGAGCCGTATGTGTTTCTTGCCAACGAATTTCATTTTTGGGAGACAATAATTGAACCGTTACTGACTTTTTACCATCAATTAAAATGCCATCTTCAGCTAAAACAACCTCTAAAAAGCTGGTAATTGTTGCCGCAGAAATCGGAGAAACAAGCATTACAAAAAGCATAAAAATCACCAATATTCGTCTCATGACTTTCGCTCCTGAATCCGCTGTTTGATCTTAAACCCAATCAAGCCACACAACACCCCTACAAAGAAAAAAACAATCAACTTTGTTTTTAATTGATGAAGCTTGTGCTGTAAGTTTAATTTAAATAAAGCCGATTTTATATAGTCAATCATTACCGATTGAGTTTGATTATCTTCATTAAATTGTTTTAGAAGGTATTGATGCTGCTGGTACTTTTGATCTAGAACAGAAACTTTTTTAGACATCTTAGCCAATTGATCAGAATAATCCGTAATCTTTTGCTGATTTTTTATAAGTGCTAAAGAATTCGAATCCAATAACTGATGAATTTGATTTAAGTTAGAAAAAACCCCTTTTATTGTTGCCAATAAAACACCATCAGCGTCAATACCGTGAATAATACGATCCGAATTTCCATAGTTGAAAATACGATAGAAATCTTGAGCCATAGGACCCAAATGTTTTACATGTTCCTGATTTTTATATACCCAATACTGAATTGGCAATTCACGAAATTTATTCATAATTTGAATTGAATCTACCGGCTGCTTACCCATCTTCATGGACTCATCACTAATATGCCCCCAACCATCATCACCACTCATTAATGCCAAAGAGTCATCGGAAAATCTAATTTTCACCCCACCATCAGCTTGAATACGCACTTCTCCTGGATGAGATGAAGATAAGGGGTATGCTGAAGAATTAATTAAAACCACATCATCATGATCAATTTGAATATGGTCACCAATGGCAACTGAACGATTGGCATCAATATGGTGCGCATCACCACGTAATGAAATATGCTGGTCACCTCGAATGAGGTGGCCCTTTCCACCCAACACACATTGCCCCTGCCCATCAAAAACACTATTTTGAGCATGAGAAATAGATGATCCATTGGCTCGAACATCAACATCATCTAAAAAACTCAATTCAGATTGAACTAACTCAGCATTAACTTTTGATGAAAATTGAACCCGAGAGTCCTTAATCTCCCCAACAAGATGATTTACCTGCACTATGCTGGCATTACTAGCATTAACAGAAACATGATTAGAAAAGCCCAAATCAGATTTTATAAATTCAAGGTTAGCAGATGTTGAAAATAAAACTGTGGAATCGACCATGTTCGCATCCGAATCAACAAGATGGGATACATTTGATCCCTCTAAATTAAGCTGGCTATCATGAATATAAGCCATTGTTGAGTTTTCCGAATCAGAAACCGTATTAAGGATAAATTGACTTGTTGAAAATAATGAATTTAACTGCGATTGATTTATTGATTGGAAAAAAGAAAATTGGCCAAAAAGTTTTGACGAAAGAACATCAGATAGTACCAATGTGTTCCCCCAAACCTTGGTATCCTGAACAGATTGAACCATCATTTGTTGCCCAATCAAATCAGACTCACTTGAAAAAAGCACTGAAGAGGCTATTAATTGATCTAATTGATCTGATTTAAATTCACGTTTTGATATTGCTGCCGATGTAATCGGAACCCAACTGGATTTAAAAATCGAAAACTGTCCATCTTGATAACGAATAGAGCCCGGCTCTCCAACACCAACAGCCGGGCCAAGAACCATCGGGCCATTCAAACTTAAAACTTCGGATGGTGCAGCATTCCCTACCCCCAAATTTCCTTGTGAAGTCATTTTCAAAACAACATCCTGCCCCTTATCAATGCGAAAATCGCCCAAGGTATCCACATAAAAATTCCAGCTTGCAATCGAATTCTGGACAATTAACTTAGGCTGTTTTTCATCATCCGCACTAATGCCTAGGCGTGCATTTTGAGTACTATTTAAGGTTAATAAACTCGTCGAGTCAGGGACCCCGCCCACGCCAAGCAACCCATCTTTGAGCATTAAAATATTGTCATTGGTATTATATTGACCACTCGCATCACTATACAGAATGCCATAATTTAAAAATGAGGTTTTGGAAGTCCCTCCCCTGGCAATTGTAAACACATCATTATAATTTGAAATTGGAATTGAATTTAAGGGGACGTGTCGACCTTCCAAAACACGATCTTTTATTTTTTGAGTTGTAATTGATTGGGTAACCAAATGTTGAGATAAAACATTGGCCGTTAGAATTTTAATTCCAGTAATCTGTCCATCAACAATATGGTTTGTTTGAATTGAGTCATCCTTAAACTTTGACTTTACAAATTGATTTAACTTGATATCCTCAGATGAAATCTGGCTCTTTCTCATGTGATGCGTTTGAATTGCAGCGGATGCAATTTGAACCGAAGTAAGGGAATAATCTTCAATCCAATTCCCCGTAACTTGGTTTTGTTTTAAATGACTTAACTGTACGGAGTTTGCGATAATATGATGAGACTGAATGCTTTGGTTAATTACATTTTCTGTTAAAACCAACGCATCTGCAAAATGTTTTGTTTCGAATGTTTTGTCTCCAAAATGATTCAGCTGGGTTAAACCAGACCCATTTCCAGTTAAAACCCCTGAAAAAGTAAGATTCCCTTGAGACCATGAGTTGGCTGAAGTATTAAATAAAATCGCTGGAGAGTATAGGTTTGCAGCTGTTGAAAACCCCTTACCATCAGGAAGCAGAACTGAGCCAAAAATGTCCAAATTTCCACCAACCGTTCCCTGACTTGTAATTTTCATATTTTTGGTAACTGCCAACGCATATGAATTAGGCGATAAACCAACACCTACATTTTTGGTCGACTCAATCGTGATTGGTGAATTATAAAGTGCCCATTTACTCCGGTCTTGAGGTTCAGGAATCCAAGACATTGAATTCCATACCCCATTACGATAAACCAAAAACATATTTTTATTCCCATCCCAGTAAAATACGCCATTGGATAGCTCATCCGAAGGAAGAATATCCTGAACACGTAAAACACCATTAATATCCAATGAAACTTCAGGCGTTAAGGTATTTACACCAACACGCCTTTCTGTTTCTAAAAATTTAACAATTGACTCATTATCTACCCGTCTTGCTTTATTGGCTTCTTTGGAACGAATCGTATAAGGCGTGGAATTAATCGGAAAAGTCAAATTATGCTGTTTGACACTAATACTAACTTTTAGATTGGGATCATCAAAAATAGAATTCACCAATAACGAATCTTTACCACCAATCACAATTTCACTAACACCATTATGAAATGGAACATTGCGAACCACTTCTTTATAAATAATTTCGTCAGTATCTGAAAGCAATCGAACCGTTACCGTCTGATTACCTGTAACTGGATTTTTCTCATAATTAAATACGGCATTAAACTTAACTTCATAAGGAATATCCGCCATTGTTAACGGGGAAATTTGGAATAAAAAGAAAAAGATTATCAATCGTTTGGCAAGTGAATAGTAAAATTTCATATTAATAACTCATTTAGAGACCATTATGTTATTCCCTATTTAAGGCTGATTTAAACATAAAAAAACGGCTATTTTTTAAACCAATTTAAAAGTATCTTTAATAAATAAAATCACCCCATTACAAGTGGGTATGATATAACTCAGAATTTAAACAGATCTTAGAATGCCGTGGGGATGCTTTTGAGCTTGGAAAATCGGAACGAAAATGTCCACCACGAGATTCCTTTCGGTGCAACGCTGAATCTAAAATGGCCCGAAATAATCGAAATAAAGGATGGTTGACATGCTCACTCATCTGTAATGCCTCAATCGCATTCAACAATTGAGACTCGTTACGAATAACCCCCAGCGCTTTACGACATAACTCCCCTAACCAAACATGCGACGCTGAAGATAATTCTGGTAATAAAATTTCATTAACCCTCTCTGAGACATCAACCGCATCGTTAATTAATGAAATCTCATCCCCACAATTCATTCCCATTAGCCCCGCCTCCAACAATGAATTTGAAGCCAAACGATTCGCTCCATGAAAGCCAGTTGCAGCACACTCACCTATCGCATAAAATCCTGACAATGATGTTTTTCCTTGCGGCGAAGCCAAAACGCCACCCAATGTATAATGAACCAATGGCTGAATTGGAATTTCATAGTCTAAAACATCAAATCCACGTTGTTGTAATGAACGAAAGATGGTTGGAAAACGCTGTTCAATGGTTGTCATTAATGTGGAGATATTTAATTTAACCCCCACTTCATTAACAATTGCCCTGGCAACCACATCCCGAGGGGCCAAATCTTTCAGTGGATGATATCGCTGCATAAATCGTTCATTATTTTTGTTTACAAGAAAGGCACCTTCACCTCGTAATGCTTCCGAAATTAATAACGGTGGATGCCCTTTCGCACAGAAAACGGTCGGATGAAACTGAATAAATTCCAAATCAGCCATATTCGCCCCAGCCGCATAAGCCAAAGCAATGCCTTCACCCGTATTTTTTTTAGGATTCGTTGATTCAGAAAACAAATTAGAAAAACCACCAGATGCCAACACCGTTACTGGCGAAAAAAGACGCTGATTTTTAACCTTTACCCCCCGAATTTTCCCAGTAATTGTTGATTTCAAAATACCTTGAATTGGGGCATTTACCCATGAGATTTGTGGGTGATCTTTCAACGTCGCTAAAAGTGTTTGAATTATCGTGACCCCCGTATGATCCTTAACATGAAAAATACGTTTTTGACGATGAGCCCCCTCTTTAGTGAGACTAAATGTTTGATCCGCATTACGATCAAATGGCACCCCAATATCAATCAAATATTTAATAAACTCAGGTGCCCGCTTACAAAAGTATTCAACAACGGCCAATTCACATAAGCCATCGCCTGCAGCCAATGTATCTGAAATATGATCATCCGTGGAATCTTCAGGTAACCATGCTCCAGCAATTCCGCCTTGTGCATAATACGAAGAACTTTGTGCTAGATCACCATGATATATTATCGTAATCTTTTTACCAGAAGGCAGCAGCTGCTTAGCACACATTAAGCCGGCCAAACCAGCCCCTACAATGACAACATCGGTCGATAAACTCATAGTAATATTATACCGACTTACACCAAAACTTACAGCCAAAATTAAGGAATTTTATGGACAATTCCTACATTATTAAATAGTCTAAAGACATATTTTTCATGAGGAATTTTAATGATTAGATCCATCGTTTTTGATTTAGGCAACGTTTTATTTGGTTATGATCCAAATTATATTTTAACCCAACTTTTACCCGAAAATAAGTTTCATCAAGCCTATCTTGATCATTTTATAAATGCTCAATTATGGCAAGAATTAGATCGTGGAAGCTTGGATGAAAGTGCATTAACGGATCTTTTAAATCCAAAAATCCCAGACCCAAATTTGGAAGACAATATTCAAATCATTCTACGCAATTTTGTTTATCACTTGCATTTAATTAATGGTTCAAGATCAATATTTCTGAAATTAAAGAAAATATACCCAATTTACTTACTAACAAACTTTCAAGCCGTTCCATTCTCTCAGTTACGTGAAATTCACCCATTTCTTTATCAAGCCGATGGGGCAATTGTATCTGCGCATCATCAACTAATGAAACCTGACCCCGAGATTTACAAATATCTGCTATCAAAATTCAAACTTGAGCCCAGTGAAACTGTTTTTATTGACGACCTCGCAGAAAACATTGCTGGAGCTCAAAGCTTTGGGATTCATGGCATTCAATTTAAATCCCCAGACTTACTTCAAGAAGAACTTATAAAATTGGGGGTCGAAATAAATTAAACTCGGTTATATTTTTTTACAATATAATCTTCTAAAATAGCCATAAATTCGCTGGTTATGTGATCCCCTCGAAGTGTTGTAAATAGTTGTCCATCAACATAAACAGGCGCCGTTGGAGCTTCTCTTAATCCGGGCAGGCTAATTCCAATATTGGCATACTTACTTTCACCGGGACCATTCACAACGCACCCCATCACCGCAATCTTTAACGATTCAACGCCTGGATACTTGGGGCGCCACTCATTGATTTTGTCCGCAATATGCTGATTAACATCACGGGCCAAATGAATAAAGTAATCCGAATCTGTTCGTCCACACCCTGGACAACTTGTTACCGTTGGTTTAAAAAAGCGAAAGCCCATGGTTTGAAGTAAATTCGTACAAACATCAACCTCACGAGCACGAGAAACACCAGGCTCGGGCGTTAAGGAAACTCGAATTGTATCACCAATACCTTGCTGAAGTAATATTCCAAGAGCCGCTGCTGAACAGGTAATTCCTTTCACACCATACCCAGCTTCGGTAAGCCCAACGTGTAAAGGCACATGAATTAGTGGTGAAACTCGCTCATACGCTGTAATCATATCTTGAATTTCAGACATCTTAACACTTACAACCATTTTATTTTCAGGTAAGCCCAAACGAAGTGCCGCATCAACTGATCGTTGTGCAGATTCAATCATAGTGTCAATCATAACATCATTAAAAGCTCTGGGTTGAGAAAGCCCTGCGTTTTTCTCCATATTTTGATCAAATAAATCCTGGTCAATTGACCCCCAATTTACACCAATTCTAACCGGCTTATTGTGATCTCTAGCCACTTGAATCATGGTTGCAAAATTATCATCACGTTTATTCCCTTTTCCTACGTTACCAGGGTTAATTCGATATTTAGCTAAGGCGGCTGCCGTTTTAGGATACTTGGTTAATAAAATATGACCATTATAGTGAAAATCACCAAAGATCGGTGTTGAGTAACCTGAATCACGAAGTTCGGAAACAATTTGA
>JAYNJH010000004.1:32028-35248 GCA_038109885.1 Candidatus Margulisiibacteriota bacterium
GAACAGCTTGTGCGGCAGCCGCATCATTAACTGTAATACGAACAGACTCAGAACCTGCATCTGCGAGTTCCTTGATTTGAGCCACTGTGGCAGCAATATTAGATGTTACGGTATTTGTCATAGACTGGACTCGAATAGGATGCCCAGCACCCATTGGAATTCCACCAATATCAACAACCACTGTATTTCGTCTCTCTTTTAAAACCATATTATCAGTTTAAATGAGTTTACAAACCACATCAACAAAATCAATCTAAATATTTTTAATGCAAATGAATCAAATCGAAAAATAATAAAAAATAATAAAAAATAAATAATAAATTGATTTTTAAATGACGGATTTACTAATATTTACATATTCATGAATAAAATTTAATAAAAACAGAGATTATATTATGGCGATCAATGGGATTCCAGGCACCCCCAAAAAAAATCAACAGCTAAAACTAAGGTTATCTTCACGAGATAAAGCTGACTTAATTAAAAAAGGCACCCAATTAAGGTTAAAAGACGATCCAATTCGACCAGTAAAGCCGAAACGAAAAAGAGAATTAGATTCAATCGACGCTTTAACACTTCGCAATTTAACCAGAACCTCATTTAACAATATCGAAACACCTAAAAAACCTGTAAAAAAACCGCTAAAACGAGCCCTTTCTCCTGAAGATAAAGGCAACCTAACACTTGCCTTATTTAAACGAAAAACTTATGAAAATTCAATTCAGATTGAAGCAAAACGATTTAAGTCTAATGATGGAATAGCAATCACAGCAAACTAACTTTATTCAAGTTTAAATAAACCCTAGACCCTGCCGAATCAAATTGAATTGGCAGGGTCATAAATTCAACCCCATTCGCTTTTGCTCTATCGAAGGCCTTTGCATAGCTAGGATCAATATGTGTCGCCGGCTTTACCTCACCTAGAATATCATCTCGCTGTATACAAAATATAACTATGCCACGATGACCAGCACTAACAACATTTGATAATTCATCAAGATGTTTTGTTGCACGAACCGAAACAGCATCTGGAAAATACCCAATACCTGACAATGCATAGGATACAGACTTAACCTCAACATAAATATTAGGGGTACCATAATTCAAGAAATCAATCCGACTGGCATTACCGTAGGGAACCTCTCGTTTCCACTGCTCTGAATCTAGATCTTCAAATATATGCCCCTGGTGAATCGCCAAATCAACAATCTCATTCGCCAAATTCGGATTCACCCCAACCCACACATCACCTGATTTAACCAAATCCAATTGATATGGGTACTTTCGACTTGAAGTTTCAAAATAACTTAATCGCACCTGTGATCCAGGTTCACTGCATGTCAACATACGCCCTGGGTTAGGGCAATATGCCGTAACTTGCTCACCCGATTCTAAAACAACATCCGCCAAAAACCGCTTATATCGACGAGTAAGCGTCCCAAATGCAACGGGCTGATGCAAATTCAATAAGGTTAACATTTTATCGACCTCCGGTATACCGAAGGGGTTTGCTGAGTATGAAGCTTAAAAAAACGAGCAAAATGTGTTGCATCCGAAAACCCAAGCTCTGTTGAAATGTATTTAAAGTTCAATGAAGAATTTCCCAGCAATTGCTTTGCGTATGTAATTTGTTTCTTATTGATCCAAAAACTAGCTGGAAACCCGGTAACTTTTTTAACGATGTCATTCAAGTAGGTGGTAGAAATATGCAAATGTGTCGCATAATCTTTTACAAAACGGTACCGACATTCATGATCATCTATCAGCATATTAAATTGAGTTACAATTTCATTACTGCCTACAATTTCGTTGGCTTTAAACCGTTTAAATTTACGCTGCAATTTTATAAGTAAAACAGTAAGCAACCCAGATAAAAGCTGAAATTGCATTGATCCGGGATTCGCCAATTCATACTGAATATCTGCCATTTGCTCAATTAAATAATCAACTTCATCAACTTCAACAGGGCCCTGACAATGAAACGACTGAAAAAAATCAAAAGATTGCAATGCTGTAGGAACCGTCAGCATAATTTCATCTTTATCAAAAGCAATAAAATAAAATACAGCCGATGGATCTGGCGAAAACTCATGAACTTGCCCAGGTCGCATAAAATAAACCTGATTTGGCTGAACTTGGTATGACTCAAAGTCAACCACATGATGACCACCACCAGACTTAATTATCAAAACCTCATAATGATGATGACGATGAACTCCTTTTCGGGGTTGATGCCGAGCATCAGATGCACGAATACTTATGGAGTGATTCATAGAAGATTAGATTACCCGGGAATTGAGAATTCTTCAAATTTTAAATACAAGACAAACATCAAATCAAAAACCAAAAAATATAAGATTTAACTTTCAATCAATATTATTTAATATAAGTACATGATAAGAGCATCAAATGAGGTGGCCATTATTGGCGGCGGCTTGGCAGGGTTAAGCTGTGCAATTGCTTTAGAGGATCGTGGAATAAACTACAAATTATTTGAAGCTTCAGACCGGTTGGGTGGCCGCGTCCATACTTATCAACGAAAAAAGTTAACTGTTGATCGTGGGTTCCAAATTCTTTTGCCAAATTATCAAATTTGCAAAAAGTTACTGGATTATAAGGCATTGGATCTTTGCTATTACCCAAATGGTGCAAACTTACTCACCATAGATGGTCCAGAATGGTTTGGCAAACCATTTTCTTACCCCAAAAAATTTCAACATGGACGCAAACTTACCCCCCATTTAAGTGATTACATTTGTTTAGCTAAAGATGTTTTTTTAGGATTCAAACGTCCCACCAAAATTGCATTAGAAAACCAAACATATTTACAAAATTTTTACTCAAAAGAATTTCAAGAAAAGTTTTTACTCCCTTTTTTCAGAGGCATTTTTTTAAACCTTGACTGGAATCAGATTTTTCATCGTTTTCTCTATTTTTTAATATGTTTCTTTTTGGAAGGTGGTGCCGTTCCGAAAAAGGGAATGCAAGAAATCCCAAATCAACTCGCATCAAAACTAAATCCAAAAAATATCGAGTTAAATACCAGGATTACGCAAATTAAAGACAACACAATTTACATTAAGAACCAACCCCATAGGTTTGATCAAATTGTCATGGCAACCGATATGTCATCTTATTACAAACTTATGAATCAACCCGAACCTGAAAATGGGTGGAATCAGGAATATAACTATATATTTGCCTCTAAAGAACCCACCAA
>JAYNJH010000004.1:35258-42233 GCA_038109885.1 Candidatus Margulisiibacteriota bacterium
TCTCCCCACATTGGTTTCAAATGAAATTGCCCCCAAAGAAATGCATTTTATGAATATGAGAACATTCAAAAAGTATACTCCCACCGACATCGAAATTGAAATTAGACAACTGACCCAAGAGCATGGCTGGTTTTTTGCATGGGAAGACCATATTCCAAAAGCAACCCCAAAAATTCAAAACCTACCGAAATTAAATAACGACCATATTGACATTTGCGGTGATTGGACAAATGCGGGATCCATTGAAGGTGCAATGCTATCAGGGCACAATGCAGGTAAAAGATTGGCCAAAAAAAGAACTTAAAAATACCGACCATTTCCACTTTTTATTGGTCCAATATTACAGAAATACATAAAAAAAATTTCAAATCCAGTCGAGTAATAGTAGGATACAATTATGTCAAATACAATTATTGATCCAAACCAAACAAGTCAAACAAACACCACCGACGCCTCAAGTATTTTTGAATTAAGCGATTTTAAAATCCATTTTAAGAAACCAAAGGCCTGGACAACCCCGTTAGGCACAACCATTGAACACCACGCCTTCAAAAAATTATTACGTACTGATATTCGAGGTATTTTTGAATCGAAAGGAATTATTGATCCTGATTTAGACGCGCGTGAAATTGTCGCCCAAGTTTTTCCATTTAAAATTAACCAGCATATTGTTGATCAAATCAATTGGCAAAACTATCAAGAAGACCCCCTTTTCCAACTGACCTTCCCTCAAAAAGAAATGTTATCTGAAGAAGAAATCAATGACGTTAAAGCCCTTAAAAAAGCTAATGCCTCACGCGAAACCATTGCGGAAAAAATATCAAAGATCCGAACCAAGAAAAATCCAGCACCTGCCAATCAATCGGCCAACCGACCATTTATTGATAGTGATGATGAACCAGAGTTTATTGATGGTTTGCAACATAAGTACAAAAAAATTGTCTTAATGTTCCATAAAAACGCGCAAACATGTCATGCCTATTGTACCTACTGCTTCCGGTTTAACCAATTTGTAGGTAAAGATAAATTCTTAGAAGAAGACCATAGTCGGTTACATAAGTATTTAAAATCTCACAAAGAGGTAAGTGACTTATTAATGACCGGCGGAGATCCAGCAACAATGAAAGCGGATGTTTGGAAAAAAGTATTACTCCCATTATTATCACCTGAGTTCAATCATATTCAAACCATTCGAATGGGAACAAAAGCCTTAAGTTATCATCCATATCGATTCTTAACTGACCCAGATGCGGATGAACTCATCGGATTATTTCGAAAAATGAGAGATAGTGGTAAGCATGTATCAATCATGGGGCACTTTTCACACTTCCAAGAAATGGGGCCCGTAACTTTAGAGGCCATTCGTCGCCTTCGCGAAGAAGCTGGCGCAACAATCCGAACTCAATCGCCAGTCATGAAACATATTAACGACAGTTCTTATGTCTGGGCAAAAATGTGGGATTTACAGGTTCAGAACGGCATGATTCCTTATTATATGTTTATTGCAAGAGATACCGGCGCTAGAGAGTATTTTGAAATTCCATTGGCCAGAGCCTTGGATATCTATCAAGGGGCTCGAAAACAAGTTTCTGGACTCGGGCATACCGCTCGCGGGCCATCAATGTCATGTGGCCCGGGAAAAATTTGTATTATGGGCAAAGAAACCATTGCCGGGGAAGATGTATTCATTTTAAAATTTTTACAAGGTCGAAATGAAGATTGGTGCGACCGGGTATTCTTTGCAAAATATGATGAAAAAGCAGCTTGGATTGACCAACTTCAACCGGCTTTTGGTGAAAAACGATTCTTTTTTGAAGAAGAATATGCTCACATTTTAAATGAAAAACAAAAAAAATATAATGAAATGCTTAAACAAGGAGCTGTTGCATGATTTGCAAATTAAACGATTATTCAGAAAGTCAAATTGAAGATGAAAGCTTAGCCAAATTCCTGAACGATTTACCACAAGATGTTAGAGCTAAATATGCCACGTATCTTGATTCACAAGAACAGCTAAAAAATGCATTATCATTGTATTTCAATTCACCAAATCAATACCAAAGCATTACGCCACTAATTGTATTTAATGAATTAAGCTATGAAATCGTAACATTATTACTTAATAATAATGAGTTACCAGATGAAGTCGGAGAAGAAGGATCCATATTAGCATTTATTCGTGCCGCAGGCTATACAGATCAATTCATGTGCTCCGATTGCTATGGACAGTTATCCTGTTCAAGTTGTGCCGTTGAAGTTTTACAAGGAACACTTGAAAACCCATTTCCTCGCGATGAAGAGTTTGATATGTTGGATATTGACGAAAGCAAACCCCCAACAGAAAAAACACGTCTTGGGTGTCAAGCTAAAGTCGGAACAACACCACTTTTATTAAAAATAAGAGCGCCAGAAAAAATAATTATTTCTAAAGTTTAGTTTACTGGTACTTTTTTAAACCAATCACACCAAGACCAATTCGAGGTCCCGCATTCCCAGCGGGCTGTTCTCCGGTGTCCTCTTTTGCATGAACAACAACCGCTCGCCCTAAAACAGGATTTTTAATACCGTTGATGGTAATTGTATCATCGATAAATTCAAACATGGCTTCGCCTTGATCATTGGCTTGAATGTTACCAAATGCACCCGCATGACGAATTGGATTGGGGGGTAGCCCATGCGGGTGTTTATCTGGATTATAATGCGAACCAGCCAATAAACCCTTTTTCATATCTGTTAAATCACCCCATTGATGAACATGAACACCATGTTTTTGATTCGGAACTAAACCACTTAAAATAGCCGAAACTTTAACACCATCTGGCAATTGTTGAAATAGGAATGTTCCTGATACACGATGACCCTCCGTGGGAAAAATAACGGCAACAGCCTTTAATCTTGAGGAATCAAAGGATGAACTATCTTGCGCAAAAGTAATAAAAGTAAATGAAAATAATAATAATGTTTTTAAAATAAATCGTTGCATAATTTATTTTAACACAAATACCGAAACGTTTATCTTATTACTAATCCACTGATATCGGGACATGAGGTTTCTTAGAATGAGTAGAACAACTCATATAGTTTGAATTCAAACATGTATAAATGGTGAACAGAACATTCCCTAAAAGAATAAATACAAACAGTGTGGAAAAAGCATCCGCGGCATCTGGTTTTGTGTCCGACATACGACCAATTTCTGAAAACATGCCCACCATATTCTCATAAACTTCACAATCCTCCTTCTGGACGGAAAGGCTAACTATTTCTTCAGCCGATAAAGCGGCAAATGCTGAACAATTATCACCTAAACTAGTGGCGGTTAGTGCAAGGTTATCTCTTGCGGAGGGCGGACTCGCCTGCGCAAATAAATTAGAACAACTAGAAAGTTTAGCACGATATTCAACTTCAGTGATATTCACACAGCTGGGAGTTGTACTTAATAAACCAAGTAAGCTGGCAGTATTAACATCACAAACAGATCCATTAACGATATACCCTTGAGTTTCACCGTTTTCAATAGCGGCATCTTTTGAAGTGCAGACACTCGATAATGCATTAATCGCATTTTTTGTATCATCAATATGTTGTTGAACATTAAATCGAGGAGTTTGCTTCCAAACTATCAAATCTGTAGTTGTGCCAGAAACATAAGCAAAACAATTATCAAAGTTCCCTGAAATAGGTTGATTACAAAACGTTGTCACTGGTTGAGGTTCACATCCTGTCAATATTCTAGGGGTATCCTTAACCTGAACACGCAAAGCGTTTCCCCTGGCGCTCGGAGCGGATGCTGCCATTACTAAAAATGCTATTTTACCTAAAACCATTTAAATCTCCTAAAGAAAAAAAATGTACCTGTTTAAGAATAATGACTAGATTATTGCAAATCGATCTACAGATAGAACGAACAAATACAAAATTAAATTCATTTTTTTTAAAGAAAACTATCAAATTTAATGAAAGATGTCAACCATTTAAACACTATTAATTAGTTAAAGAACATAAAATAAATTAAATTAAAAATAAAATGGCGCGCTCGGGAGGATTCGAACCTCCGGCACACGGATTCGAAGTCCGATGCTCTATCCACTGAGCTACGAGCGCACTTCAAATAGTATAGCTAAAACAATTTTAATTGGCGAGATTAAAAGAAAAAACAAAATAGAACCATAGAGCCTCTAATTGGAGGACAGATTTGATAAAGTATCAGTTATGACACATGTTACCAAAACTGAAAAAAAAATCACCCCAATCGTTTTACACTCAAAACAACATTTAGAAGATCACCTGATTAAAAAAAAATACCTCGACCAACGACTATGTAATGATCCAGCATTAAAGAACATTGAAACATTTAAAGCCAGCTGTGAAGAAATTCGAGAGGGGCATTTAAAATTACAACAAAATCCTATGATGACGCCAAAAAAGATTGGGCCATTGGTAATATTGGGGAATTCTTTTTCTTGGCAAGGTCATGTACTAAATTATTTCAACTCGTGTCCTCCAAGTCAAAATTGGCATGGTTTCAAAATTATTCATATTCCATACTCTTCCAGCTACCTTGAAGCGTCAAATAATATAAATACCCCATTCCATCCTAGGCCCGATAGTAAAAAAGGAAAATACAATGGAAAATCTCGTAAAAAGGCACTACGTCTCTTGCCAAGACATATTAATATTACGGTGCTTGACATGGTAAATTCTGGGGCAGGATTAGCCAGCTTTTTAAACCTAAAAAAGCGACTTCCCAAACCAAAAATTTTAGCCTTTGTACCAAAGCCCTATAATGAAAACTCTCCCCTTAAAAATAAGTTTTTTGAACAATATGAACACCATGCCATCCAAATTGAATCCCACGCTATATTACAAGAAATTTGCAATGATATTAAAACCACACCAATCCGAGGCATTCCATCGGCTAAAATTTACGAGCCCCCGTCTAAAAATATTCCCAAAGACCCATTATTTATGATCAAAAAATCAAAACTTATCTATGAAATCACTCAGCGCTATAAAACCAACCCAACAATTTAATAAATTTTTATAAAAACTCTTGACTCGACACACAATCGGACAGATAATGTCACTTATTAGTAAATTATATTAAATTTAACTAAAAGTGTGTGATAAATGAATAAAATATTAAGTGAAAAATACCCGACGAGTCCTTACAGGAAACCTGCCCTTGCAAGGAAATCAGAAAAAAATCGATTTGTTTACGATAAACCCGAATTAAAAGCGAGTGATACTGAAGAAATAAAGCGACAAGATTTATTAGATATCACATTAGAACTACCATCTAAAATAAATAACGACGCTTTTAAAAGCGACATCTCGGACGTAAGTGAATCCCATACTAACAAAGAAAATCACCGTTGTTTAGACAACATTAATCCAGAAATAATTCGTGAAGATGGCTACAGTTCCGACACCAATCATAGGCTATCAGATTCAGAGTTTCGCAGATATCTACACGGAAGCTATGAAGCTTCAGAAACAAAAAATAAAAAAATTGATTTCGGATCAAAAAACAGCCGACAAAGTGAGGAACAGATTGTCACCAATAGTGCTACCCCCCCCACAAGAAAAAGAAAATCAGATATTTGGGAAAACTTTGAACTTTCTGCAAAACCGCAACATCAATCAAAGGGATCAAAAACCCCTGAACGGTTGGAAGGAAATCACTCAAAATCACCAAACTATAAAGCTCAAAACCATTGTCATCATAAAACACCGGATCGCCTGGAAGGCCATCGTATATCAGAAAAAGAAATCACCCCCATATTAAGAAACTTTTCAACCCTAAACCTAACAGAAACAAGCTCGCCAGAGACTAAAAAAATCCGATCTCTGCCACCAAAAACATCTGAATTCGAAATAATTTTCGAAAATATTTCAACAAAAGTAGAATCTGAAGCGCTTTTTCCCAAAAAACAATTCAATATTTTTAACACAACACTAAGTAAAACATTTCGTGACGTTACTGAAAAAATTAGAGAGGCCTACCCTTACCTTAATCGTGAATTACGAGCCCCAGGTAAAGGCATTTCAAAATTCCCTGAACAACTTATGATTGGTAGTACCGAGGGGACCGTTGCAATGGAGAGCATTATCCCGATCCCAATCACCCCGATTAACAATCACTTTGAAAAACTAACCGGCATAACATTTGGACTTAACAACATATTAGATCAAATCATATTACTAGAAAAAAAAATATTACAAAGCGCGATAAAACAAAAAAAAGATCACACTATATTCACGCCTGATTTTGAAGCATTATTAACGATGTTAAAGAAAATGCAAGAGGTAAATTCAAAAACATTACAAAAGTTTTTAAAAAATAAAACTACTCAAACACTGACGAGTCCGATCGATACACTCAAGTCTATATTAAATCCTGGCGAACACATAAAAAAGACTAGAAGTTTTGAGTTTAAACATGGGATGCCCGAATCATTGGAAACTTATGCCAAACACACCAATGAAGACATTATTACCACTGGAACGAAAGCAAAAAGCATCTTTGACCGATTTTATCCAAATATTGGATCTACTGAAGCAATATGCTCAAACGTAAACTCGTATATATCTAAATTTGAAGAACAAACATCACCAAAAGCCAAACAAATGCCGCAATCATCGTTTATATAACATCAGTTTATTCTCGAGTTATCAAAAAGCAGTCAAAATACTTATACCCCTGCTTTATATTATCGATAAATTCTTGGAAGTCACTTTTCAACATTTCATAGATTCTGCATTCAGCAATTTGGTCTTTTTCTGAACAATAGTTCGTGTAAAAAAGCAATTTATTTGGGGTTGAATTAATTTCAAAGGCCATCATGTGTGGCACCGGCTTTTCATTAAATTCAGGCGTAAATTGCAATAAAAACTGAACAGGAAATAAGGCACTCTCTACGCTATTAATATACGTTTCAATGACATCCTTAAGACTATAGTGCTGCATTGAAA
>JAYNJH010000005.1:0-23999 GCA_038109885.1 Candidatus Margulisiibacteriota bacterium
ATTCTAACAACAATAATTGCATTCTCTCCGATGTTTTTTATGTCTGGCATTATGGGGAAATTTATTTTTCAGATTCCGTTAGTTATTACTTGTGCCTTGCTTATATCATTAATTGAAGTTGTTGTTGCACTCCCTTCACATTTAGCAGCACAAAAGAAGACGGCTAAAAAAGAATTTAAGCTTCGCCATAAACTTATTTTAAAATTAAGACAATCTTATGAACGTATACTTCTAAAATTTTTAAAAAATAAATATCGGGTTGTGCTTGGATTTGTATTATTCTTTTTTGGGACTATTTTTTATGCTGGTGCTTTTATGAATTTTGTTTTATTTCCTGAATCAAGCGCCGTTCGTTTTTATGTTCGCACTGAAGCTCCTGCGGGCACCTCATTGCAAGAGACAGCTAAACGCCTTTTACCCATTGAAAAAGAAATCATGAAGTTACCTAACAATGAACTCTTGGCATTTACAACACGTGTAGGAATGACTGGAGATTCATATTTTCTAGCGGAACAAGAAAACCTAGGTATCATAATGGTTGATTTAATTCCATTCTCGGGCAGGGATCGATCTGCTCGTGAAATTATGGAAGAGATAAAGCTTAAAACTGAAAATACGAAAGGTTTTAACAGGATAACTTACCAAGTTGATGCAGGTGGTCCCCCCGTTGGAAAAGCCATAAATATTCGAGTCATTACAGATAATAATGACTTACGTACCAACGTGGCAAATCAAGTGTATAAATTTGTATCATCACTCGATGGGGTTGTCTCGACAGATCGGGACGATAAAAAACAAAAAAAACAGATGGAAATCAAGCTTAACAAAAAAGCTATCTCTCAGCTGGGATTAAACATTGCTACCATTCAACAAGTCATACGAACAGGCTATTCTGGATTTTATGCAAGTTCAATTCGTTTAGGCGATGAAGATATCTTTTTTAACATTGAAATGTCAGAACAAAACAAGTCATCGTTATCAGTGTTAAGAAATTTAGCTATTCCTAACCAACAAGGCCGACTAATTCGATTAAAAAGCATCGCAAAAATAAGAATGGTTCCTGGCAGCCCAAATTTCAATCATTATAATGGGAAACGATCAGTATCAATTACGGGTGATATAAATAGTAAAATTATCACCAGTACTCAAGTGACTAAAATCGTGTCTAAAAAATTCAATTCATCGACATTCCCTAATGTACAGTTTGAGTTTGGTGGTGAATCTGAAGAAACAAATAAGTCAGTTCAAGATTTAATTCGTTCTTTTGTTCTTGCTGTTATTGGTATATTCTTTCTTCTAATTTTATTGTTCAATTCGTTATCACAACCATTTATTGTCCTGTTAACAATTCCATTTGGATTAATTGGGGTGATTATTGCCTTTGCCATTCATGGTCAAGATTTGGGGTTCATATCGATGGTAGGCGCCGTAGGATTAACGGGTGTAGTTGTTAATGATTCGCTGGTCTTAGTAAACCATTTAAATCAAAAAAAGACGTCAATAAAAACAAAAAAAGAGTTAATACCTGAAATTATACAAGGTTCAGGAGATCGGTTCCGCCCAATCATGATTACGTCATGTTCAACAGTTGCTGGTTTGCTACCACTGGCTTATGGCTTGGGTGGAGCGGATCCTTTTATTGCCCCCATGGCATTGGCCATCGGTTATGGTCTACTTTTTTCAACGCCATTAACGTTATTTTTGTTGCCAGCATTATTTTTAATTCAAATTGAATTAGTAGAGGTTTACGTAAAACTTCGAAAAAAAATAAAACGATTTCGTATATTTAAAAAATTAAAATTGAAATTTTAATGCACTTTTTTAAATACTCTTATAACACCCCAATTGAAAACTTAGCGGTAGATGAATACTTACTTGCTCAAGTTAATTCAGGTCAGTTTCAAGCTGGCATTTGCCGTGTTTGGGAGTCTCCTATACATTTTGTAGTGTTAGGTTTATCAAAAAAGATTACGGATGACGTTAACAATGATGCTTGTCGGAAAGATGGGGTTCCTATATTGAAACGTTGCAGTGGTGGTGGCACGGTGCTACAAGGCCCAGGGTGTTTTAATTATAGCTTTATTTTACCAATATCGTATGCAAGTGAATTAGAATCCTTAACAATGACAACCCGATACATACTTAATATTGTTAAAAATACCCTATCAAGCAGTATTAAAAATATTGAATTAAAGGGAATTTCAGATCTGACAATTAATGATATAAAATTTTCAGGAAATGCTCAGAGGCGATTAAAAAATGCGATCCTTTTTCATGGCACAATACTCTATGACTTTAATTTAAAATTAATAACACAATATTTAAAAGAGCCCCCTGTTCAACCCGACTATCGTAAACAACGCTTACATGCATCATTTATTCAAAACCTAAATGTAAATCAGCAAACTTTGTTTGATTTATTTCATAGATTATCGACAAAAGATACCATTTTGAATTCGATGACCATCCCTAAGGATTATTTATTAAAATATAGCCACTTATAAACGTGCTGAAAACACTAAATATGAATTGGTCGATTTCCAGTGGCACCCAATGCGGCCTCTTTAATTGCTTCAGTAAAAGTGGGGTGTGGATGAACCAACATACCAATATCTTCAGCAGATGCTCGATATTCCATCGCAACGACGGCCTCCGCAATCATATCGGCAGCTCGCGGTCCAATCATATGAACACCTAAAATTTCATCCGTAAGGCTATCTGATAGTACCTTAATAAAACCATCACTTTCTTCGGAAGCTCTTGCACGACCACTTGCTTTAAAAGGAAACTTACCGGATTTGAACTTAATCCCAGCTTCTTTTAACTCTTCCTCAGTCCTACCAACGGCAGCTACCTCTGGCCACGTGTAAACAACACCTGGAATTGTATTGTAGTTTAAATGACCAGGATGTCCGGCAATCTTTTCAGCGCAAACCACACCTTCTTCTGATGCTTTATGTGCTAACATTACCCCCTTAACAACATCCCCAATGGCATAAACGCCGGGAACATTTGTTTCAAAGTTTTCATTAATTTCAATTCGGCCTCTGTCATCCAATTGTAAGCCAATGTTTTCAGCACCTAAACCATCGGTATTGGGGCGACGCCCTATTGATACCAATGTATAATCGGCTGTTAATTTAATCTCTTTGCCTTTTTTGTCCTCAGCTGTAATATGGACTTTGTTTTTTTTAACTTCGGCTTTTGTAACTTTCGTACCAAAGTGAAAGGTCATATCAACTGACTTTAACGACTTCTGTAATCCTTTACCCAAGTCTTTATCCATCGTAGGAATTAAGCGATCAAAAAACTCAATCACAGTTACTTTTGTGCCTAAACGAGCGTATACTGAGCCCAATTCAACACCAATAACACCGCCGCCAATAACCACCATTTCTTTCGGAATTTCAGGCAGTGAAATGGCTTCATTTGAACCAATAATTCGCTTGCCATCCATTGGAGCACAAGGGAGCTGCATGACCTCAGATACAGTTGCGATAATCCACTTATTAGCAGACACTGTGGTCGATTTTTTACCATTTTTAACTTCAACTTCTTTAGCTGTTTTAAATGTCCCCAACCCTTTTTCAACATGAATTTTATTTTTATTCATTAAATATTCAATACCTTGAGTTGTGTTTTCAACCACATCATTTTTACGCTTTTGCATTTGCTTCCAGTCAATCGAAACCTTGCCCGTTTTAATACCGTGCGTTTCAAACTTATGGATTGCTTGATGATAATGCTCTGAAGAGTCTAACAATGCCTTTGATGGAATACACCCCCAATTTAAACACGTGCCACCCAATGTTTTTTGAGCTTCAATAATCACGGTTTTCAACC
The DNA here is from genome assembly GCA_038109885.1 of Candidatus Margulisiibacteriota bacterium. Lineage (GTDB taxonomy): Bacteria > Margulisbacteria > Marinamargulisbacteria > UBA817 > UBA817 > UBA817. Next base: position 3,844 of record JAYNJH010000005.1, read on the forward strand.
CCAACTGAGCACATCGAATGGCGGCAACATATCCACCTGGTCCTGCACCAATAACACCTACATCAAACTGTTCTGCCATGTTAATCTCCTATATTCCAATTAATAATCGTGATGGATCTTCTAATCGATCTTTTATTGCAACTAAAAAGCGTACCGCATCCGATCCATCGATAATACGATGGTCATAGGATACAGCCAAATACATCATTGGCCGAATTTTAATTTCGTCGCCAACTACCATGGGGCGCTTAACAATGTTATGCATACCTAAAATTGCGCTTTGAGGAAAATTGACAATGGGTGTTGATAACATGGATCCAAATGTACCACCATTAGTGATGGTAAATGTGCCGCCATCCATATCATCCAATGTGATGCCACCAGCTCGAGCTTTTTTAGCATAACCAACAATGGATTCTTCGATTTGTTTAAACGTTAATTGGTCTGCAGATCGTACAACCGGTACAACCAACCCTTTTGGTGATGCTACGGCAATCCCTATATCACAATAGTCGTGATAAACAATATGATCTCCATCAACCGATGCATTCATAATAGGGAACTCTTGCAACGCTTCACATGCCGCTTTGGTAAAAAATGACATAAAACCTAGATTCACATTGTACTTTTCTTTAAAGTTTTCTTTATACTTTTTACGAATATTCATGACTTCGGTTAAATCAACTTCATTAAATGTTGTAAGTAGTGCTTGCGTATGTTGTGCATTGACCAAACGTTGAGCAACCGTACGACGTAAACGAGACATTTTTTCTTTGCGCTCCGTTCGCTCACCGGCTGCAACAGGAATCGAAACAGATGGTCCAGATTCACTTTCAGCACTTGGTTGACCAGCGGCAGGAATGGTAGCCTTTGCGGCTTCGGCATCTGATTTAGTAATGCGACCATCTTTACCGGATCCCTGAACTTGATCCGGAGAAATATTTGCACTGGCTAGTACGTTAGCCGCTGCCGGCGAAGGATGCCCTTTGGCATAATGATTTGATGTTGACGCTTGAATGGTTGATGGGGCTTCTGTTGGCGCTGCTGCTGAATCCGCTGGCTTTGGCGCGGAGCCTTCACCCGGTGTGATATACCCAATGACATCGCCCACTTTAACCGTCTCACCTTCCTCAATAATGATTGTTAATGTACCACTTGCTTCAGCATTTAATTCCATCGATGCCTTGTCGGTTTCCAGCTCTAATAAAACATCGTCCATTTCGACAAAGTCGCCATCGCTTTTAGACCAAGATGCGATATCGGCTTCGGTTACTGATTCTCCTGCTGCGGGTACAATAATATCAACTTTCATTTAAATACTCCTTAACTTAATTTTGAAAATGCCTTTTTAACCAACTCATCTTGTTGCTTAGCATGTACTTTTGAACTTCCAACGGCTGGCGACGCACTTTCATGACGGCCAATGTAATGCCAATCAATGCTTGGAACATGTCTCATAATGTGTGACCATGGCCCCATATTTTCAGGTTCTTCTTGTGCCCAAACCCATTCGGCTTTGGCATATTTCTTTTTCAGCTTTTCGATTTGTTTTTTAGGTAACGGATATAACTGCTCAAAACGAACAATAGCAACATCTTTTCTTGTCAACTCATCTCGTTTTTCAATTAAGTCATAGTACACCTTACCGGTACAACAAATCACTCGTTTTGGACTTTTAACATTATCATCAATAATCTCTTGAAACTCACCTTTTTCTAATTCAGCAACATCAGATACAACTTTTGGATGTCTTAATAAACTTTTTGGAGACATAACTACCATTGGAATTCTAAATTCATTCTTAATTTGACGACGTAATGCATGAAAAAAGTTTGCCGGGCTTGTTATATTCACGACATACATATTGTTTTCAGCACATAATTGTAAATACCGTACAAATCGTGCCGATGAATGCTCAGGCCCCTGCCCTTCATAACCGTGGGGTAATAATAAAGTTAAACCACTCATTCGCTGCCATTTTCGTTCCGATGAAGATAAATATTGATCAATCATAATTTGAGCACCGTTAGAGAAATCCCCAAATTGCGCCTCCCAAATGGTTAAATCATTAGGTGATGCCAAGGATACCCCATATTCAAATCCCATTACACAATATTCGGATAAATGTGAGTTCAACACCTCTAAACTTGTATTTTTAGACAATGTATTTAAGGGTGTGTAATGGGTTTCGTTAACCTCATCTTTAATCACAGAGTGACGATGTGAAAATGTACCCCGCTGACAATCCTGCCCCGATAACCTTACATTATGCCCTTCGGTAATTAACGTACCAAACGCCAATTGTTCAGCCAATCCCCAATCCACTTGGTTTTGATTAAAAAACATATCTTCCCGAGTTCTTAATAATTTATCGGTTTTTTTGAAGATATTGAAATCCTTAGGGACAGTGGTTAATGCGTTTAGTACCTTGGTTAGACTGGCTTTAGCAACCCCTGTTTTAATTGACTTTTCAAAATCAGATGGGGTTGATGTACGAAATCCAACCCATTTACGCTTAAACATATCAAGTTCAGCTTTATTCTTTTTATTTCTTGTGTGATCCAGTTTTTCTTGTAAAGTCTTTTTAAAACTAGTTACCATTTCTTTCGATTCAGCGTCAGAAATAACCCCCTCGTTTAACAACTGATTTTTAAATATTTTATAGACATCCTCATGCTTTGAAATCGATTTATATAACATTGGCTGGGTAAAACGTGGTTCGTCACCTTCGTTATGTCCGTACCGCCTATATCCTAAAATATCAACAAAAACATCCACTTTAAACAACTGTCTAATTTGAACAGCCATTTCAACCGCATGAATGACCGCAATCGGGTCATCTGCATTGACATGAAATACTGGTGATTCGGTAACTTTAGCAATATCAGTGCAATAAATACTGGAGCGGCACTCTTTATAATTGGCATTAAACCCTATTTGATTGTTGAGTACGATATGAACAGAACCACCAACTTTATAGCCATCTAGTTGAGACATATTTGAAAGCTCATAGTTCACTCCCTGACCGGCAATTGCCGCATCACCATGAATCATAATCGGCAAAACACTATCGGAATTTCCATCGTAAAGTGTTTTAGCTTTTGAATAGCAAATGCCGGTAACAACTGGGTTAACGGTTTCTAAATGTGAAGGGTTTGGAACCAATGACAAATGGACATCATGACCATTTTTGGTTTTAATGTCAGCCGAACGACCTAAATGATATTTAACGTCCCCACTCCATTGGTCATCATAAATGTTTGATTCCTCAAATTCAGAAAATACATTTTCATATGTTTTTTGGAAAACATTGACTAAAACATTTAATCGCCCACGGTGAGCCATGCCTAAAACACATTCCTTAACCCCTAAATCTGCACCAACATTAATTGCCGAATCCAATGATGGAATTAAAGCTTCGATACCTTCAAGAGAGAATCGTTTTTTACCCACAAACTTTGTTTGTAAAAAGTTTTCAAAATTAACAGATTTATTAATTAATTCAAGAATCTGCAGTTGTTTTTCTTTCGAATAATTTGGATGATTGGTAATGGGCTCCATATTTGAAACCATCCATTCACGCAATTTTTCGTTTTGACAATGCATAAATTCAACCCCAATGGATGAACAATATGTTTTTTTTAAGTGATCGATAATTGATGATAGCGTTGAATTCTTTAAACCAATTTCTCTTCCAGCTTCAAATTCCTGATTCATATCTTGATCAGATAAATTAAAATAGTTTAACTGCAAATCCGCTTTGTGTTGGCGTCGTTCTCTCACAGGGTTGGTATTCGCAATAAGATGCCCCCGTGTTCGGTAAGCATCAATTAGCTTTGAAACAGCAATCTCTTTAAGTGCTTTAGGGCTACTTGATTCAGTTTGAAGTGGATCGCTATTTTTAACGTTCAAAAAAAAGTCAAAACCATCAAAAAAGGCGCGCCATTTTTCTTCCACATTTTCAGGATTTTCTTTGTATTTTAAATAGAGGTCTTCTATTACTGCGGGATTTGAATTTGAAATGTATGCATATTTGTCCATGTTATTATTCTATTTAAAACTTTAATAATTGAGAAGGCCTAATTTAATTCTATGTTCCAGATGTATATTTAATTTCTGATTTTCGTTTCCGACGTTTTTTTTGTTTAATCGCTTTTTGAATTTTAATTTGATCTCGTGTTGGAAATCCCAATTCGTTTGATATTATTTCACAAAGCATCTTACGAGCAAAATAACGATTTCCATCTCGACTCCGAGACTTTTTACAACGAATTTGATGAGATTTATATTTTAAAACAACAGTTGAATGTGTCTTATTTAGTTTCTGGCCACCTGATCCGCTTCCCAAAATAAACGATTCAGAGATCTCATCCTCGATGATTCCTAACATCGCCATATTTTCTCTTAGTTGAGACCATTTCTGATTCGTAATATGTGACATTCAATATATATTACTTTACATTTTAAATGTTGTCGCATGATAATATTAATTAATGCGAGCATTTCTTTTAATGATACTTTTCAGTTTTTTAGCTTTAGCTACTGATAAAGACATTATCATCAATCAAAAATTTCTTACGACCGACATCTTCCAAGATGGGGTAACTTATAATGTTGTCTCATTTTCATATAATGACTCTAAAGTTGATGAAAACATTGATGGCGATGAAGATGGACTAAATTATAATTCTGACGCACCTAACGAAGACAACTTAAAATTAGGTATTGTAAGTTCGGACAATGTGCTTGTTGATTTAATTTGGGAGTATCAAAGCCTGTCCAATGAACAGCAAAATAATGTAATTCAATCTGTAGAATTAATCGACTTAAATAATGATAATCAAATTGACATTGTTATTCACTACAACGACAATGATAGCGATTACCCAGATCAAGTCATTACGTCATTTCTAATCAATCAAAATAAAAAATTCCAAGAAATTTCAGAAACTTTTGTTAAAAATCGATACACAATTCTCGATAACTCACACATTATCTACAAAACACCACTCGCATTATTTGGGCGCCCTTATGTCGATGAAGAAGCCAATAAAGAAAGCAATTTCTGGGTTGATCATTATGAATTCCAAGGATTTAAACTAAGCAATATTAACCCAAAATATCGTCAATTTTATGAAGATTTAAAACTCAAATCGCAACGTCAATTAGATGCTGTGCTTCAAAAAATTAGTGGGTATAAAATGTCCAATGAGTTAACCATTAACCAGTTACAGCTTGAAGAATACTTTAACGAAGTCACTGAATTAAAAACCATTATATATCGATGTAATCAAATATTATATTAACCATCGGCTAAACGTTGATTCAACTGAGGAATAATAAAGGGGTTTTTCACTAAACCAGTCGCAAGTCCGACACATACAACCCCGTGAGGTTGCAGGGCTTTTATTTGGTCTACAGTGGCGATACCGCCGGTTGCTATTAAGGGTAACTTAAATGGGGATAATAGCTTTGCCATTTCGAGTGTTCTCTCAAATAATAGTGGCCCACTTAGCCCACCACCACCAATGGATATGGACCCTGACTTAAGCCCCACCTTAGTTTCTTCTTTAAACTGTGTATTTCCAGCATTTATAGTTACTTGATCATATGATGTTGCTAGTTCGGCAATTTCTAATAAATTTTGATCTTTCGCATCGGGGGATACCTTGATGACAATTACCCCATTTAACTTTAATCGAATGTATTTTAATAGCTGTTCTAATTCAAATAGATTATCGTGCAAAGACTTACCGGTTGTTGTATTTGGGCAAGAAATATTCAACTCAAAATAAGTTTGTTTAAATAACGCCTCTTGGCGAACTGCCAAAACATCCACAACTTGTTTATACTCCTTAAGGGTATGCCCACCGATACTAATCCCAATGGGGTGATGCATGTGAATTAAAGGGGAGTGCTTCAGGTTTGAAAGCAATGCTTTTATGCCAGGGCCAGGTAAACCAAGTGCATTTATTAAGTGTTCCTGACCATTAATTTTTAATTGTTGTATTCGAGGAGTGAGGTTGCCTGGTGATTTTTCAAACTTAATTGTCTTCAGGCACCCACCCCCACAGCCCAAATAAAGCCAGAAACGGATTGAATCTAAATGTGACTCAAATGCCGCAAATGTAATTGGAGATTCATATTGTAAGGAAAACACCTCAGTATTAATGTTTAATCGACTTAAATATTGGGAATAATTAGTGTAAAGTGAAGGGATTTTCAATTTGGTTAATAACCATTGTCCAGAATGTACGACAGGCTCATAATCTTGATTGATCATTGCATTGCATTGACTCATTATTAATCGAAGCGTTTGATACCCCTTTTCTTGAATTTTTAAAAATAACATAACTAAGAGAATAAATGATTATGCCATCAAGATTCAATACTGATAAGATTAATATTATGTTAAGACTGCGTACTTTAACGAAGTATGTTTTTATTTTATTTATCCTACTCTTTATTGGTATTGGGGTTGTTCAAACACGAACCTTTGTCCATGTTGTTTTAAAAGGCTCGTATGAAGTTACTGATGGAAACTATGAACCAAATGCCCCGGCTTTTAAAAATTCAGGTTATGCCCTTATTACTAATTTAGGCTCAAACTCGGATGGTGGTGGGCGTGAAGACCCTTGGACTGAAGTTGTTGGTGAAGATCGAAAAACTATTGAAGAGTATGAAGAGGGCGCTTACCATATTCTTGAAAATGAATGGAAAAAGTTTGTTTGGGAAAATGATGAATGGGATGGGCATTACAATTATAGTGGCCCGGGCATGAGCACTTGTTTAAAACAAAATACAACGGATGGATCATGCCAGTCGGCCGCAACTAAAGATGGGAATTGGCGAGGAGTTGTACAGCAACTTGAAGATCACGGTTGGGCAATTATTCCTTTTTCGCCAACCTATAGTCAACGAACTGGCCAAAACTATCAAGTTGGTTTTGTAGGAAACCCTGAAGTAACTGATCGACACGGAAATGCACGTTATAAAAAACATTTGGCACGAAACTATCGAAATGGCATCGGGGCATTTGTCGTTGCAATTCCAGCCAGAGGGCATTACATAAAATCTGTTAATATTCGTGACCGAAATGCAAGTACTAACGACACCTCAGGATCTTTTATAACATTTCAATCTCCGGTTAAAGATCCGAATTGTAACGATTCAAAATGCTTTTTAGATTATGATAATGATTTTACTTATTGCAATAATTGCTGGTTCGGTGGCGATTCCCGTGCTTTCAATGCGGCGCCTTCTCGAAAACAAATTGAAAACAATATCACAAACCTATCGATTAATACGATTCCAAAAAATGCACAAATTGGCGTTGGTAATGACCAAGTAGTGGGGGCTGATAATCAATTCATGTTTAAGGCATATTCACTGTCTCCACGTTCAAACTTTAAAAGTCGTGAATGCATTGGCTGTTTACATGATGCCGGTGAAAAAACATATTATACCAACATATGGAATCGTGTCTTTGAATACCTTGGAAATAATGAAGGTTTAAATACTATGCTAACTGGTCTTAACGGAACTAATAGTGGTCCATTGGCAGCTATTAACCCATGTTATGGCTATAACTTAATAGGGAAACAAGGTTGTGAAAGTACTGAACAAAAATTAATGGGAAGTAATTATAGTCTAAATCTACTTAAAGAACGGCGTGAACAACCTGTTGTCATCGGTATCATTTGGGCATTTGAAGGGGGGGACTTATGGCAAGCGGCTGAGCCAATTAAAGGTCATGAAGGAACCTATTTGGATGTATATAACTATATCGACTCGGATTTTCAAATATTTATTGAATTTGCTGAAAAAGGGTATAACCTTGATGTGAAAATCGTTAAGCCAGATGGCTCTATTGATTATAATGAAAGCAATATAAAAGCGATTGCAAGCTGGGACAAGTCACCTAAAGATTTTTATGATAGCGGTGAGAATCTTGCAGATATGAGTGATGTAACAATGACGTTTGGGGGATCAACCGATACGTGCATTCCAACCATCAATGTCGTGACGAAAAATTCAATTGTAAATGATTCCGGGGAAAAACTTGTTGAACAAGTTAGTACCATTAATAATGGACTTCTATACCCGCTTTCATTACGTGAAAGCATTGTCTTTGGTAAGGATAATAATGAGTTTTCAAAAGGGGGCAATGAGCGCTTTAAAACACTCCATCAGAATTTTGGCAACTCAGCTTCGTCGGAATACCCTGACTTTTTAGGTATAAATAATATTCAAAACTATTACACCTTTTTTGTTCATACGTTTGAACCTAAATTTTTTGTATCCAGTGCGGATGAAAACCGAAAAGGGGAATATTGGGTAGATCGATACATGAGACCGAGTGACTGGGAGGCATTTGTTCAGGCCAATGGTAATAATGACACGGCTAAATTTGATATTGCGTTTACAAATAAATTGAGATCACAAGGTTACCTTGGTTCAGGTTTTCAAAAGCGCTGGTGTGGCTTTTTAAATTCAATTCAAGAGGTTGTAGTCAAACCAAAATTTGAAAACAAATATTATTTTTACAGCCTTACTACGGCCAATGCTCAAGTGTATACCTACAACCATTTTGATGACCCAGAAAATGATGATATTTTGGTAAAATACGATGACATTTCTAGCTCAAATGTTCAATTTTCAGTGGAACAATTTAAAATATATGCAAAATCACTATCTACTGGACCGGCTTTTGTTGATTTTGTATTTAAGCCATTCCCCAAAATAACCGTAAGCAAAATGCGTGCCAAAACTAAACAAGTTCGAGATGATGATGGATCAACCTTTGCTACTCCCAATCGACTCATTGTGTCTAGCCCTGCCGAAATTAATAATAGTAATAAATTCAAAGATTTAATGTTTTTTAAAGATTCAAGTGTTGAGTTTTATATTCAACCCAATACATCACAAATGGACTCCAATACTGCAAATGACAAAACATCAATTACATTTGACATTGATAAAAAACTTGAACGCATCTATTTAGAATATGATAATACCCCGATCTCATTTTTTACTGACTTAAATCCGGTCACTATGGGAAGTACCCGCAATATTACTGGATATTATCGTACAATTTCTATGAAAGATAATATCAGCACCACGGTTGATATTGGAACAAATTTGTTGCCCGCCACGGTATCCGGAAGCAGCACAACATTTTATCGACTTGAATTACCCGTTATAAACGAGAATTTAACCGTTTTTTTAGATTTTGTTCCCTACCTTCTTCACTTTCGCACCGTTACTCATAATTTTAATGAAATAAAAGCCATTGCTGAATCAACTATTGGAAACACTAAAAGCTTGATTGATGTGGCAATACCTAGTCGCAGTTACGGGGTATCTGTTATGGAGACAAGTGATGTCACTTCGACTGAACTAATGGGGGGAACCTTAAAAGCAACCTATAACGATTCTAAACAATTGGATGTAAAGGTTGTTGGAAAAGAATCTCGAACAAATTATTACATCGATGATATTATTGAATTAAAGGTTGAGGATTCAGGCAGTATTATTGTTGATGATACAAACCCAAAATCGAAACTTAATGACTTATATAATAATTTAAAATCAAATAATAGCTTATTTCACGCCCTTATTGATTCAAATGCCTACCAAACAAGTAATACCGTTAGGGACACTAATATTTATCTTTCTGTTTCAAAATATAGTAGCGTTTTTTATCGCTTACGAGATTATGAAGATTCTACCAATACAAATTTGGGAAGTAACACACTGTTTTTAGATTATTCTGGAATAGTAAACCCTGGCCCGGGTGAGTTAGAAACAGAATTGTCTCAAAATACTGCTTGGACCCAAGTAAAACCAAATAGGATTGCCACTAGCTTTAGTGAAACAGAAGAAGTTGGGTTTCGTAAATGGGACAATGCTAAATTTCAGATATTACCTGACCCTGGGTGGGCAATTCAAGAAATATGGGTGGCCACCAAGAATATTGATGATTTGAGCATTAATAATGATGATCTAACATTGTACGATGCGGCTCCTTTAACAAAACTTTTGGACATTGACCCTCCCCCTAGATTAGAAATGACATTCAATGAAGTTAGTGTAAATATGTATATTGAAATTCGTTTTAGAAAAATTCCAACGCAACAGAGTTTGTATAGTAATCCGTTACTTTAATTTACCCCAAATGTAAAACGGCTTTATTAGCAAAGTTTTTTCCCCGAAGTGTTAAATGCACGTCGGGCTCTTTCGCTGAAAAGTAATCAACGCAAAATTGTGTTGCCATGTCTGTGTCAAAAGGCTTGCATGAAAAAATATCAATAAATGCATAGGACTTTAATGGAAATGTGTGAACTGTGATATGGCTCTCCGCAATAATTACAGCGCCAGTAATTCCTCGATCCTCAGGGACTAGTCCCTCATAAGGAAAAACATGAGGCATTGTAATTTTTGTCATTCCAATTTTATCTGGCAATTGATCTAAAAAATCAAAACATAAATTCAACGAATCCAGTGCGTCAACACTGCACTTAAACAAATCAATCATTAAATGTGGTCCAAACCCTTTTCTAAGTGACAAAATAGGCTCCTGTATTATAAAGTAAAATAAATATAATATGAAAAATCTATTTTACACAATATTTATTGCAACATTTTTTTTTACCCCACTTTTTTCACATGCTTTAGAGCCTGGAAAATTAATTATTACGGGCTTTCAAGGAACGTCACCATCTGATCCTAAGGTTATTAAACTTAAAGAAAAAATTAATCAACAAAAAATTGGTGGGATAATACTTTTTAAGCGAAATATTCAAAACAAAACTCAATTAAAAGCATTGGTTCAATTTTTAAAAAAAGATACCTCTATTTTCGTTGCAATTGATCATGAAGGTGGGATTGTTAATCGTTTAACTGACCCTACCTTCAAATTAAGAACCCCATCCCCTGAACGATTTTGCCAATTGGATGATTCCACACAATCAAAAATTGCAAGCACTATTTCAAATCAACTGGACGATATAGGTATTAATCTTAATCTGGGTGGTGTTGTAGATATTGCACCTCTGATTAAAGAGTCTAGTATCTGCCGATACAAGCGATGTTTTGGCAATAATCAAGCACAGATTTCGAAGTGTACTCAAGCATTGTTCAATGCTCACAAAGATAAACGTCTTTATTTTGCTTTAAAACACTTCCCGGGCCATGGATCCACACCCATTGATTCTCACTATTATCTACCCGATATTTCAAAAAATCATAATGGTTATGATTACATGCCTTATCACACTTTAATTAAAGAAAACCCGTCGCCTTACATTATGGTCATGGTCGGTCACCTTATGGTGAATCATATTGACTCAAAGTATCCAGCCAGTTTATCCAAAAAACATATCGATGTATTAAAATCAAATCTAGATTTTAATGGATTAATCATAACTGATGATTTAAATATGGGCGCATTAAAAGAAGTATCCACAAATAAACTTGTTATTGCAAAAAAAGCGATTGAAGCTGGTAACGATTTACTTCTTTTCGAATTCCTAACATTTTCTGAAATTGATCAACTAAATGAATTATTAAATAATGAGTTAAAAAACTCATCTGTGATTAAAGAAAATATTAAACATAGTAGTTTAAAAATTCAGGGTAACTTATCTCTGAATGATCGCTAGTTATTACCAACTTCTCAAATCATCTTCTTACTTTTTTCTATTTTCAATAAGTGGTGTATTTTTTTCAGCACCAGGACAGACATTTTTAGTTTCTTTAGCGATTCCAGACATTTGCTTGATGGTCAATATTTCGCCACTTTTTTTTGCTACCCTCTATTCCAGTGCCACATTATTAGCATCACTCCTTCTTCCATTCATTGGCAAACGCATTGATATTTTACCGGCACAAAAGGTTGTGTATTTTAATGCCTTTTTCTTTGCAATGGCTCTCACGATATTTGCTATTTCAACCCATTGGATGAGCTTATTTTTTGCTCTATTTTTGATGCGTCTTTTTGGGCAAGGAGCATTAACATTAACTGCAACATCTCATACAATTAAATGCTTTAGTAAAAACCGTGGTAGTGCATTAAGCATTACTCAATTGGGCTATCCCTTATCTGAATTTATATTTCCATCGATTTATTTATTTTTATTTTATTGGGTTGGACTGCGTTGGGCATTTTTAATGTTTGCAATGGCTATTTTAGTCATGTATCTACCGATTTCTATACTGGGACTTAAATTTAAAAAAAGGCAACCGCTCTCCATTATTAATCAACCTAGTGCTACCTCAAAGACATTAAAATGTGTTTTAAGGGACCCTTATTTTCCAATTTACCTTCTAATATCATCTGTCCCCCCCATAATGATGACGGCTGCCCTGTATTTTCAAGTTGAAATATTTAATTTAAAACAGTGGCCAATCACCACTATTGAAACAGCCATATTTAGCTATGCTTTGTTAAAATTTTTTTCCACCATTATTTTTGGGCCCCTTATTGATCGAATTGGTATTGTTATCCCACTAACAGTTCTAACCCTATCCATTGGCGTTGCCACACTGTTAATTTCATTGAAAGGGACCGTTTTCCTTGGTTACCTATATTACTCACTATATGGTATAGGCATCGGGGCCTCAGCATCGACAATGTCTTATTTGTGGGGATTGCTTTATGGCTCAAATCATATTGGGGAAATTAAAGGGGTGATTGCCATTATACGAAATGGTGGCACTGCCGTATCGCCCATTTTATTTTCATATTTTCTTTATGCCAAACACATTGCAATGCCCTCATTGTTTCTTTATGCCGGCGTGATCATAATATTTATTGGGTTACTCCCGATGTGTCTATCTTATTTGGATTCTCGATTAACTTGATGCCATTTCACTTGATTTATTAATAAAATAAACCCACCCCACATTAGTATTGGCCACCAAATAAACTCAAATACCCATAAAAAAAGTAAGGGGCCAATCCAAAGGCTTATGCCGTAGAGCCCTGCCCCAGTACAAACCAGGCCTACCCACTTTTTAATATCTGTTTTCAAGTCTGAAGGAAAAAGAACACCTAACCCGATGTACCCTAACAATGACAGCATAAAAATAAATAAGATTGGTGGCATGTATGCTAAGGGGGTCATTAGCGGAAGCGGGCCAACTATTAACGTTAGTCCCAGAAAAAAAATCATTCCACCAATCAGTTTAGGCCATTGATTTTTATGTAAGGCAACCCCTAACGGATGAACAATATAAATACTTAATAGCATTCGTTTAATTATTTGAAATTGATTTGAAACTATAAAAACTATAATGGCAATGCCAGATGCCAAAAGGGAAACGCTCATGATTGATAAAACGATTGCCGCCCCGATCCATGGAGATAAGGTGGTTTCATTGCCCCATCTATGTTTCGATGTAATTAATACGCCACTGATAAAGATCCAATGAAATGGAATTCCTAGACTTAAAATGAAATGCTGGCTTGCAACAATCAAAGATACTAGCAATAAGGCGAAGGCCTTTATAATATCAAGCCAGCTTAAATTGAATACGAATCGAGTTAGCAAGACCATAGTACTCATTAGTACCATTAAATTAATTAATGTATTGTATGAACTGTTCTGAATTTTTATTTTTTGATTCAGCTCACTTTGAAATATCGAGAACCATTGTGCTTGATTTTTGAATAATATTTGATTTAAATTTGGGTCTGAAAATTTCATGCGTTCAGCATAAAAAAAAGCTTTACTGGCACGAATATAGGTTGCATCTTCGTTTTTAGATATACTATCCAGTTGCAATTGATATCGATTATTGTCATCCTGCTTTTGAATTGTTTGAATTGGGTTTTCTGACCATTCCCGAAACGGATAAAATGTATCTTCTAATTTTAAAAATAAAGGTGACGTTTTCCAGTAGTTTATTTTAAGGTGCATCCATTTCTGTGCTTCAGGGGATTGAAAGGGCAAAGATGTTTTGTATTTATTTTTTGCAGATACGAACTGTGCTTGTACTTGCTGATAGTTAACATCAAATAGAAATAGGCCCAAAGGTATAACTAGTAAACAAAAAAATAGTACAAATAAGTTTCGATAATATCCCATAATCCTATTTTACTTAAAAAGGAACTAAATATATATAAAGCTTTACCGATAACCTAGTTGTAAAGGAAAAAAATCATGTTTGTTATTTCATTTTCAACACTTTTTGGGATTTTAATTGGGATTTCATTATTTGTTTATGCGATTTTATCATCAACAGATAACTACATTATGTTTATCAGTATTTCATCGTTCTTACTGGTTACCGGAGGAACTCTGGCAGCAACCATGATTGCTTACCAGGGGAAATATGTTATCAAAACAATTATGTCATTATTGAGTATTATTGGACCATTTAACTTGAATGCTAAAACTATTTTTAAAGATGTTGAACGTATCATTGAATTTTCATTTGTTGCTAAAAAGCAAGGCCCATTAGGAATTGAAAAGATTCTTTCTGATAAAGAACGTAAAGACCCGTTAATAAACTTCGGAGTTAGCTTACTTACATCTGGATATAACGGTAAAGATGTTCGCATGATGCTAGAAGATGCGGTAGAGTCTCACTTTCACCGAAAAATGGTGCAATCCCATATTTTAAATAGTATGGCTGCGTTTTGCCCCGCATTTGGAATGATTGGAACACTTGTCGGTCTGGTGATTATGTTTGAAAAAATGGGGTCTGATATTTCAGCTATTGGCCGAGGTATGGCGCTTGCCTTATTAACAACCTTGTACGGCGTTTTACTAACTCAATTGTTTTTTAAGCCGGCGTCTGAAAAGGTTCGTCAACGTGAAGAAATTTACCGATTTAGAAATCTCTTAATTATGGAAGGGCTGGCAATGATTGCCGATGGCAAAGATAGTATTACCATTCAAGACCGCTTAAATAGTTATATGGATCCAAGTGTTCACTTTAAAGTAGCTAAGGGGTAAATCATTGGCACGACCCCAAAGCACCCCCCCTCAATCTGATGATGCCTGGATGACCTCTTACTCAGATGTCGTCACATCATTAATGGCCTTTTTTGTATTAATTGTTGCTATTTCAACCATTGATCAACGAAAAGTTGAATACATTCAAGAGAGTATTCAAAATGAAGTTTTAAAGAAAAACTATGAAAAACCTTTTGTCACTTTAGAAACCAAAATCAAAGAAATTATCGAAAATAAAAATTTACAAAAAGATGTCTTTGTTGAAGCGGACAATACCGGAATCAACATCACGTTTTCAAGTGGTATTTTATACAAAAGTGGGTCTGCAGACCTTCAGAATAATATGACCCCTTTTCTAAGGGAAATGTCTAAAATGATTACGGACATGAATTATGAAGATATCTTAATTGAAGTGGACGGTCATACCGATGATGTCCCTATAAAGACGGTTCAGTTTCCATCAAACTGGGAACTTTCAGCCGCAAGAGCGACGCACGTGGTTCGCTTTTTTATGTCTCAAGGCATTGACAAGAATAAGCTCAAAGCCAGCGGGTTTGCCGATTCACGACCCAAACTTCCCAATATTGTGAACGGCAAACCCAATCGAAAAAATCGAGCTGCAAATCGCCGAGTAAAAGTTTCGGTTCGACGAAATGATTATCGAAATATGCCAAAGACCATGAATTAACGTCAATTCATATTCGGGTAGTCATATCCAAAATTCACTGACATAATAATACTATGAATATTGTGTTAACTTGCGCCATGGGACTGGAGTCCATACTCAAATTTGAACTATATGATTTAGGTTATAAAACTCTTGCGATTACGAATGGCGCCATTGCTTTTGAGGGCACCCCAGCTGATGTTATACAGTGCAATATGTGGTGCCGAACTGCTGGCCGGGTTTTCATCGAACTCCCTGCATTTCATGCGGTTTCATTTGATGAGTTGTTTGATCAAATAACAACATATGATTGGCGCCAGTGGTTAACAAAAGACACTAAATTTACAATAGACTCTGTTACAAGTAATCAATCGGAATTATTTAGCAAGTCTGATATTCAATCCATTGCTAAAAAAGCCATTGTAAGATCACTGCAAGCCCACTATAACGTTAAAACCCTGCCTGAAACTGGGTTCCACGTGCCAATTCGAATTCAAATCAATCAAAACCAAGTCTCTCTACGTTTGGACACAACAGGGCATGGCCTTAATAAACGGGGATACAGGTCTCGTTTTGATGCTCCATTACGAGAAACATTGGCCGCTGCAATGATTAAACTAAGTCGATGGGATGCTGAAAACGATGTGCTACTGGATCCTTTTTGTGGTTCTGGAACCATCTTAATTGAGGCGGCAATGATTGCAAATCGTATTGCTCCAGGCATCAATCAAACATTCTGCTCAGAATCCTGGCCAATGTTTACGCCAATGGCTTGGCGCACGGCTCGAGATAATGCCATCGCAAAACAAAGACATCTGCCATTTCGAATTTATGGATCGGATATTAATGGGGATATCCTTAAAACTGCTCGCTATAATCTTCGTGCCGCAAATATTAAAAATATTTATGTTGAAACTAAACCGTTTAATCAAATCCAATCTCGATTTGATAAAGGTAAAATTATTTGCAACCCACCCTATGGCATTCGCTTAGATGATCAAGGGGATACACATAAACTTTATGTACAAATGGGACAACATTTAAAAAAATATTTTAAAGATTGGGATTATTATATCCTAACTGCTGATGAGGATTTTGAGGACTACTTTAATCAAAAAGCAACAAAGAAACGAAAACTATTTAATGGGAAGATTCGTTGTGATTTGTATCAATATTTTTGACAATTAAACCTCAGATGCCATAAAACTCTGGTGCGACTTTAGTATTCCTTTTATTTTCCCTATCTGTCACTTTAGGTTTCGGGTTATTATTCATAGGGACAACTTTATTTTCAGAAAAATAAATATAAGATTTCAAACGAATAAAAAACATCATCGTCAGAATAAATAAGGCCACTAATAAATAAATTTGTTCTCTAGATTCACTGTGATGATTGGAATTTAATTCAGTTTGATTAAATCCAACGTGATTCTTAAGTTTCGCTGATTCTATCGAATTATTTTCGCACCCAAAATATTGGTTAAGTAAGAAGTTTTGTATCTCACTATGATTTTTTTGATAAATTAGTTCTTCAATTGTCTTGTTTGGTAAAACGGTGTCGTTTCGCATAATACAAAATAGATCTACATATTGATTTATCCGTTCCTCAGCCATTCTTATTGGGGTGAAATCATCGCAAGAACGATTAAATGAATGATTGATAAACCTCTGTGATTCAAAACCATCATAAATGGCGCTCAAGGTGCAAGCTCTACAAGCCGTTAATGTTTGATTATAGGGCGGCAAATACTCTGGATCGAGCATTCCCATTATGTTTAGTAGCGTTGAGAATGATGGCTGGGGCTCGTGATTTGGGGCACTTAGGGGGGGTAAATCTAAACATTTTTCATGATTTAATTTGTGGTTTTGATGGGCATATTGCTGTGAAATTGAACTTAAAAAAAAAGCTGATGCAAAGCCGACCTTCATTAAAACGCCAATGACTGCCCTAACATAATATTATTCTGTCTATCATTGGACTTTAATGGGCGGATTTCTTTGTATTCGTCGGTCACCTCGGCTTAAACTGAACTCGACCATCATCTGTTAACATCAGTGATGCTGAAAATGAGTCTCCAGAGCGGCTTTTAAACCCTTCAAGGCCATCCAGTTCTTTTTTTTCAATAATGGTCTTTGCCTCATCTTTTGTTATTGTACGTGATGCGATTGTTTTCCAAATCACAAATTTACAACCCGATTCACGCCACTGATCACAGGAAAAGGCCTTAGCGGTTTCAGTAACCTGCCCTTTTTCACATAATGGACAGTTACCCATTGTTTCTTTTTGAAAGTCGAAACCAACCTTCCCATCATTTGCCATTTTAAGGGCAGCATCAAATGGTTTTCCCTCCCGGTTTTTAAAGCCTTTAATCACTTTTGTTTGACCCGACTTTAACAATGCCTTTACATGGGTTTCTGTAATTTTCTTTTGAGCCATTTCTTTCCAAATGGCAAAAGAACAACTATCTGATTTCCACTGACTGCAACTGTATGCTTTTGGGGTTTCAATTACCTTACCTTTTTCACATTTTGGGCAAGCGCCGTAAATGGTTTGATCGGCACCAATTGTATACGAGTTATCTTCAGCTACAGTTTTTATCACGTCTTTAGTAAATGTTTTAATTTCTTCCATGTATTCCCCTCTGTTTACTTTAGATTGCGCCATATCATTTAGTTTTTTTTCCCAGTTACCTGTAAGCTCTGGAGAACACAGCGCATCACTTAGTATGCAGTCTATAATATACTCTCCTTTAGGGGTTGGAAGCAATTTATTTTTTTCACGTACTATGTATTTTACATTAATAAGCTTTTCCAAAATCTGAGCACGTGTTGCCGGTGTTCCCAAGCCGCAATCCTTCATGGCTTGTCGTAACTCTTCATCGTCAATTTTCTTACCCGCGGTTTCCATGGCCGCTAAAATAGTTGCCTCAGTATACAATGCCGGCGCCTTTGTTTGACCCTTTTTTAAGTTGACCTTTTTAATATCACACCCATCACCTTTTTCAACATTGGGCAATAGTGACTCTTTATCTTTTTTTGAATCCTCAAGATTGCTTTGATACAATAATCGCCATCCAGGAACCTTAATGATTGTACCTGTGGCTTTAAACAACTCATTTGCTACGCTAGCAATAATCTCTGTATGGCTTTTTTCACACTCAGGTAAGAATGCCGATATGAAACGTCGGATAACCATTAAATATATGTTTTTATGATCCGTAGGCAACTCCCCCAAATTTGGTTTTTTATCTGTGGGTATAATGGCATGATGGTCGGTAATTTTTTTATCATCAATCATTCGTTTTGCAATACTGTAGTTATTTTCATTAATCAGTTCTATAGCATCTGAAAAGTCGGAAATGCCACTAACATTTTTTAACAACTCTGGACATTTAGGCGCAATATCGGAACTTAGATAACGCGATGATGTTCTTGGATAGGATAATACTTTATACTTTTCATATAGTTCTTGCATTATCTTTAGTGTCTGATCAGCGGAATACTTAAATTGTTTATTGGCATCTTTTTGAAGTTCTGTTAAATCATATAATAAAGGCTGTTTCTCGATCACCTTTTTTTGAGTTAGGGACTCAATTGAAACCTGTGTTTCCTGTTTAAGCTTATCCCGTAATAGTTTTGCTGCAGATTCATCGGTAAACCGATCGGTGTCTTTCGTAAACCATTTTAATTGAAAATCACCTTTGGTGTGATTAACATCTAAAAAGATTTCATAAAATGGCTTTGAATCAAAATTAATGTGATCGCGGTATCGATCCACAATCATTTTTAATACTGGGGTTTGAACACGGCCAACACTCATAACACCACGACCCCTTGAAAATTTTATGGAATAAGCACGAGTTGCATTAATTCCGACAATCCAATCGGCTTCCGCACGACTACGCGCAGAATCATATAGAGGGTCATAATCTGTTCCCGGCTTTAGTTCATCAAAGCCTTTTTTAATGGCCGAATCCGTTTGAGAAGATATCCACAACCGTTTTATTGGGGCTTTGCACTTTGCGGCTTCATAGACTAAACGAAAGATAAGTTCGCCTTCTCTCCCGGCATCTGTTGCGCAAATCACTTCCTTAACATTCTCATCTTCCAATAGCTTTTTGACAATGTCATATTGCTGCTTTGAATTATCGATGGGTTTGGTTTTAAATTCATCTGGAATGATTGGCAAATGAGACATGTCCCAACGTTGAAACTGCTCACCATATTGATCGGGCTGCATAAACTCAATTAGGTGCCCAAGCGCCCAGGTAATTCGCATCCCATTTCCTTCAATAAACCCATCGTTTTTGGTTGAGACCTTTAAAACCCTGGCAATATCACGAGCGACAGATGGTTTTTCAGTAATTACTAATTTCACTTTAGTAAGTTAACATAGATTCAGTTCACTGAACACACTTTCAGCCTCATTTTAGCAAATTATTTTTTTAAACTAACAAATTTATAACTTATTCATTTACTTACTGATTTTTTTGACAGCAAAAGATTACTTATGATTAAATAAGTAA
>JAYNJH010000005.1:24009-28107 GCA_038109885.1 Candidatus Margulisiibacteriota bacterium
ACCTTTTAGTGAATTCACCTATTTTTTAGTCAACTGGGAGATCATTGTTGCTCCTTTTTAAAATTGTTTCTACCCTTAATCAAGGTGATAATATATTTACTCATTTTGAATATCAATGTCGTCGATCAAGAAGTTTAATAGAAAAACTAGATGACTTAACGCCTTTTTTTAGTCAGGACCCAAATATCACCAAGCTGGATTTATCAGATACCAATCTTGAACCATCCGACATTGACCTTATTTTAAAGGCGCTCTTAAGAAACCCCTATATTACTGATTTAAAAATGAATAATTGTGATTTGGATGATCGATTAATATCAAAAATAGCGAATGGCATTGAAGCTTCAAACATTCAGTCTTTTGAATGCATGGGAAATAAATTTGGTGTCCCTGGGAAAAAAGCTTTACTTATATGTTTAAAATTTAATGAACAAATGACTAATTTGCGCTTAAATAAAAATAGTCATTTATCAATTAACGTCTCAGATTATTCATCAACTGAACTCAATATTCAAATTCAAATTCAACAACAAATTAACCAGTTAGGATTACGTCAATTTTATCGCTCAGATGCATTTAGATTAACTTTAGATTTACGAATGATGAGGTTTGATGATTTAAACCTTGCATGTGTGCATACAATTCTTCAACATAATCAATCGATAGCTACTATTGCATTACCTCATTTAGATAAAACAACGTATCTCGATGATTTATTGGATCACCTGGCAAACCACCCTTCCATTCGTCATATCGTTCTTGATTCTAAAATTGAATCTGTTAACAAACCCTTTGATCAATATGTAAAAGAAAAATGTCCGGAAAAAAATGTCTTTGTTTTAAATCCGCCAATAAAAGACCTTCTGACTTTAGAACAAGTCGGCCTGGAACTTCATAATTCCAAGGCTTTTAAAGGTGAATTATTTGAACCTGAATTGAATGATGGTTATGATAAATTATCAACTTCAAAGGTTTTTAAATTAGATATCAATTTAACTCAATACAGCCAAGAAAACATGGTTGATCCATTGCAAGATATTTCTTTTAATATTAACTTAGATGAAGAATTTGGCACAGATGAAAATAGTCGCCAATCGCAACTGGCTTATTATAGTCAAGACCCTAGACTACTGCAATTTATGGATCAGCACCCAATTAGATATGAAGATTATCGATACGAAGCTGGTGAGCCATTTTTAAACCCAATTGATGACGACATCCCGCTTCAATTCGAGCTTAATCGACTAATCCACTTGTTTAATTATGGCCGACCATTTATGTGGCCTGTAAATCTTCTTCTACAACCACTATTGGGTTTGTCTTACTTATATGATATTGATTTTTTAATTGATCATATTCGAAATCATAGCGACACCAATAATGACACAAGTAATTATCTAGATGAAATATTAACAAGAGTTCACTCAAGGTATAATCTTTCTCCTGGATTACGTGAAGTTAATCAAGCTTATGAATTATTTTCAAGAGAATTATCTTTAAAATACCCTTATTTGAATTTAAGTGAGCTCCCAGTAAAGATTATCTTAAATCTCGATACGTTTAATAACCCTGGCGACCTCGACCCACACTTCAAGCTGGTGCTAGATTTAATGTCGACTCTAGGCTTTAACCATTTCCCAAGCTTAAAAGACTTTATACATAGAAACTTTTCTATTGAATTACTAATTAAACTTAATAGTATTGATAATCCTTCTAGAACAGAGTCAATTTTCAAATTCATTCTAATCGATACTTTGCTTTCCAAGGCTGAGATTTTTGTGGAAAAAAAGAATCTGATCTTTAAGTTGAGTGAATCAATTCAGCCGGAAAATATAACCAGAAAAAACTATTATGAGTCTCCAAATGTATTACTTAAACAAATGATAATTGATTGGATTTTGAACACGATTGGATTGGAAAATCACTCTTTAATAGAAAGTTTATTTTCTGAAACATTTGAAAATGCTGAAGCGATAATACCATATCTTAATTTATCCACAAAGGAGTTAAAGAACGATATTCAAAAAAAGTTATTAGAAATAATTTCAAATGATTTAAATATTTCATCCGATGCACTGAGCATTGTCTTTAAAGGGGATTCTGTCATCCAACTATTTAGAGATAATCGTGTTGATTTTCCTAAATTTAGACCACTTATTATTAAAAAACTATTAATGACATTTGATTTTTCAGAGTCTGATGCTAATTTACTTATATCAAACATAAATAAAGATGGCGATTTAAAGAAACTTCTTGAAGAACCGAATATACTGGCGCGCTATGAAATAATAAAACAGAAATTTATTAATCAGATTTCAAATCATATCAAAGTTGACATCAATGAATCTATTTTTAAAATGGTCCAATCGCATCTTGATCTCATGCCATTGAAATCGTTAATGAATTTAGCCCACCAAGAACGTGTTATGCATTTGATCTTGATTGATATCATTAAAGATAGATTATCATCCCATGATGTGTGGAGTGATGATTTAAGTTCATTTCTAAACAGTTTAGCTGAATCAGAAATCATAACCTTTATAATTAATAGTAAAGGTGAATGTTATTTACCTGATGATATTCGTAACCAAATACGAATTCGGCTTACTCAAGATTCTAAATTATCTCCCGATCTTATTGGCCGACTTCTTACCAGTGACCTTAATTCAATTATGATACTTAGAGAGTCATCATCACAACTGGATAATCGACGGGAAAGGCAACTTGCGACTTATTTAATTGATAGATACGAGATTACAGAAGATGATACCATGCCATTCATAACTAAGCTTAAAGAGTACCCGCATTCATATAATGCGACTCATTTAATGATGCGGGCACCAGCTGATTTTGAAGCCTTCGACTCAACCATTCGTGAACTTATGGTTGCTTTCATCATGACATTGATTAAGGACTCCCAAGATAATTTAATTACGAGTGAACTTGAGCTTCGATGCCTAAAATTACCTAAGTTATTTGAACTATTTAATACTCAAGATCATTTAAAGTTCATTCATGACTCGAATCCAACAAAGGGCCACATCAAATGATTTTTTTTAATTCTTTTTACTCCATTTCATACAAACGTATTGCATTAAACAAACGTATTGCATTAAACGCAGATGATTATAATATATTTGGATGTCGTGTTAAACTTGTCATTAAACTCCCCATCCCTTTGGACAATCAAAGTTTTGAATATACAGATTATGAAACAGAGGTTTACATTTACAGAGATGCTGCGGATCATGACGCAGTGAAAAACAAACTTAAAGAATTAACGGAAATAAAATCTTTTGATATTTTTCTCAGAGGAAAGACTCTCGAAACACAAGGGATGAATTTAGAGTATTTATTACCTATGATTACACTATTTCATAAATTGGAACATGAAGATTACTCAGCCATGGATAATTTTTTAATGCCGATTTGGAGATTTAATAAATTCAATGCAAAACACCTTTTAACTAAAGCATTAGCATTGGACTATAATACGAGTATTCAATCAGATACTACCTCTTCTGAAATTGTTAATCGAATTGTTGAAAGACTCCTTGAAAAAAGACCTAAGTCTTTAAATTTGGATAGCCTTGACCCTGAAAACCACCAAACTTTTACCGCCACAAAAAACGCACTTACAGAAAAAATTAAAAAAAACATGAAAGAAATGCGAAGGATTTATCAACAGTTTGTTACTGAGCACTCAACACCGAGCAACTTAGCTCAAGACCAAACATCAAATGAATATGCTGACTTATTTAACTCATTTTTAAATGGATGTTCGGCTGAAAAAGAAAGTGATGATTATAATTATCGTATTCATTCTGGGGGATGTATCCTTATGGTTGAAGGTGTTCATCAGCGATTAAAAAAAGCCACCAATGAAACGCCAGACGATTGGATTAGCCAACTCCATATTCCTAACTTCCTTACAGAAATGGAGGTCGGGAAAATTACTAGAGAAGGATTAATGTCTGAATTTAAGGAGCTCTTAGGACTCCAAGGCGAAGCCAATGTCTTATTTAATGATGCAATATCGTTAACCAAAGAAGTTAAGGAAAATGAAATTTCTCATGAAGACCTTTGTAGTATATATGG
>JAYNJH010000005.1:28144-42102 GCA_038109885.1 Candidatus Margulisiibacteriota bacterium
AAACAAACCCACCAAAACAAACTTGATATATATCAAAAATGCAAAAATAACTGTTATTTAAAAAACATCATTCTTGAACAAAAGTTAGCACGTCTTGCCACTCATAATCGAAAAAACCCGATCCCTCTTGAAAACTTAAGATCTTACCTCCAGCTTAATACAGCGTCTATCTTTGGGGTCCCTTATTGGTCTAGTTTTTTAACAAAACGATATCTTTTTAATGAGCATCTTCCACTTAATTTGAGACACCATTTAAAAGATTTATTCAAAGATGCGTCTCAGTTTTATACTGGGGTTAATGTTCAGCTAAAACCCTTCCAGGGCCTTTAAAAATATTGCGCCAGTATAAAATTGAGATCTATACTTCACAATGTTCAATTTTAAATAATAATCATTTGTCCCGATATATATCTGATCTTGATTAATCCATATTTTGCCAGAGGTATCACTTAAAATTGCAGAAATTTCAGATTCAATAATTTGAATAGGTTGTTTATTAAATAACATCAATGCAGGCGTATCCATTGGTAATGCACGGATTAAATTATGTATATCCTTGGCACTATTTTCCCAGTTAATTACATAATCTTCTTTGGGAATATTGCCATAGTAACTTCCTTTACCTTGGGGGTTAAACTCAAGCTTTCGTGATTTAAGAGATGGCATTACTTTTCTCATTAGAAACGTCGTTTCATGGCACACTTTTTCGGCTAAAGATATATAAGTATCATAAGGATTGATTGGGAATGAATGTGTTATTAAAATATCCCCGGCGTCCCATTGTTCCGTCAATCGATGAATTGTAATTCCGCCGACATCTTCACCATGTTTTAACAACCAAAAAAGAGGGTTAGGGCCTCTGTAGTTGGGTAAGATTGACGGATGGAAATTTAATGCTTCAATTTGAGCAATCGCTATGATTTCATTTGGAATTTTTTGATGAAAACTTGCTACAAATATATAGTCAGGTTGAAATGTTTCAAGCATATCGGTAACCAATGTCTCATGAATTGAATTAATATATGTTATTTGATTCGCCTGAGTTTCAAGCTTTATGTTTCGGTCTTTATTTAACATGAAATAGTGAACTTCTTGGCCTGAATTAATTAATTCAGCAATAATATTCTTACAAAAACCAGGTGCCCCGAATAATGCAATCTTAAATGTCATAAATAATTAAATATTTATCCAACTTCATTAAAACTCAATATTAGCCATTCAGGACTCTTGCTCTCGGGTTTCCACTGGGGGGGCATCTAAAATATCTCGCACCTCAACTTCAAAGTGTAATTCTTCACCGGCCAAAGGGTGATTCAAATCAAATGATACGGTGTCATCGGTAACATTAACGATTTTACCGATTGTTATTTGAGGCCACTGATCCGTTTCAACATCTACTTCAAACTGTGACCCAATCTCTATTGCCTCTATATTAGCAAATGCATCCTTAGGCACATCATGAATTAAGTCATTTTGATACACACCATAGGCCTCATTCGGCTGAACGATCACATTAAACTTATCGCCTTTTTCACGGCCCTCAATGGCATTTTCGAGCCCCTCAACCAATACGCCACTTCCATGTTGATAGGTTAATGGCGCTTGCCCAACTGATGAATCAAGTATCTTCCCCCCTTTATCTTTAAGGGTATAATCAATAACGACGAACTTGTTACTTGTAACTTTCATTTACAGCTCCTTTACTATTATAAATAGTTACACTTTTTAAACCTATGTTTAATTTATAAAATTAACCAAGTAAGATCACTAATTAAACGTGGGGCTTTGTTATTTGATATTAATATAAATTGTTTCGATCAATTACTTCTTGAGATTTATTGGCTAATTCGAATAAAATATCAGACAGATGAAATATTTACATACCATGGTTAGAATTTCAAATATTGAAGACTCTTTGCAATTTTATTGCCAAGGACTTGGCTTACAAGAGGTGCGTCGCTCTGATTATGACTCCGGAAGATTTACACTAATTTTTCTTGCAAGCCCTGAAGACCTTAAAAAAACCAAAAATCCACCCATGATAGAATTAACTTATAATTGGGATCCTGAAACATATCTTGGGGGGCGAAATTTTGGGCACTTGGCTTTTTCAGTTGACCATATTTATGATACTTGTTCGCGCCTAGAAGCCATGGGAATTACAATTCTTCGACCACCAAGAGATGGCCGAATGGCCTTTATAAAGTCACCTGATGGTATCTCCATTGAATTATTGCAAAGTGGCGATGCCTTGCCCCCGGCCCCCCCTTGGTCCACACGACAAAATAGTGGATCATGGTAACTAAAATTTAAAATAAACAAATAGGCGTCCAAAGTTTTTACTATCTTTGTCTATACGGTGATACTTATTCTTTATGTGCTTTTGATCCAAAAAACGTAAAACTTTTTTCTTGAGCTGCCCCGACCCTTTTCCAGGAATAATTTCCACGACTTTAATTTTTTTTTCAATTGCGTCATTTATAACTCGATTTAGTTCGTGGTCTATTTTCCAGCCTTTATTGTAGATATCATGTAAGTCCAGAACAATTTTAGCCAAGATTCTACAGTTTAGATACTATTTGATCAGTAAAATCGACCAAACTTTCTGGATTCAATTCTTTTTTATAGTTCACCTGAAGTGTTCGGCCAATGATTGTTAATCCGACATACGCCAATTGCGTACGTAAGCCAATAATTAAATTCATTCCCTCGCCCCCGCTAAATGTTGCACTACCTGCCACTTTACGATTAAATACCTCTCGCCAATGCTTGCCTTTTACACTTAGCCATGCCAACGCATTGGTTAAAACTGGAGGAATACCACCATTGTATTCCGGTGCTACAAACACAAAGCCATGACTGTTTTCACAGGCTTCAAATAATGCATTTATTTCTGAGGGAATCCCGACCTTTGCTTGCTGAACGGACGAATAAAGCGGTAAATCAAGCGCCACAAGATCAACTAAGGTAACAACCACCCCTTTTGATTCAAACGAAACGTTGATGTGTTGTGCTAATTCTTTATTTTTGTTTTGACTTGCAATTAATATTAAAATCTTTTTCACTTTTATATTGTATCGGAATCATGGAATAAATAGGTAATGTTTACATAAAAATTTTGCTGAAGCCATGGCCAGCATAAAAGCATTACAATATTTCGATCTATGAAAATGAAATTAAATGAAATTTAATAACGATATTTGACATAAGGCTCATGGTTAGCCTTCCCCTAGAAGGGCCATTTTCTGGCAAGAGAGTCTCCCCCCCTTATCTCTGGCCAGAGGCCCTTCCCACAAAATAAACTTAATGTAAAAGAATTCATTTGATTGAATTGGATTTAAAACTAAATTAAAAAGATTTTGAAATTATAATTTAAACGTTACGATATTTATTACAGCTTTATATAAAGTAATTCAAACAAGGGACCTTTTTTAAGATATATCCCCCCCTTAACATCTTTTAAGGTCCCTTGCTCGAATATAAAAGTTATAAGAAACCAAGTGTTTGATCAATATAATTTTCAGGTAATTTAATATTGATTTTCTGGCCATTCCAAATAAATCGTAATTCATTTGCGATCAATCCAATCGGAGCATGGCGATCATTGTATTTGGAAGAATAGAGCTCATCATTAACTAATGCCCCGATCGATAGAGACGCATGAAACCGAACTTGATGACGCCGTCCCGTTTTAGTTATCGCATGATAAAGGTGATAACGGCTACATTTAAGCTTATGATAAACAAAAAACGTCTTTGCATACTTTCCTAATGGATCAATAAACGCCTGCCGCTTATGTGAAATGTTATTTATTATAGCGCACCTTACTTGCCTTGGCTCATTGGAATTAACAACGGCAATGTAGCGTTTTTTAATTCGACGTTGTTGCATCTGCATAAATAAGCGACGTTCAGCATTTTTATGTTTAGAAAATAAACATAAGCCCCCTACGCGATAATCCAAACGTGTTATGGGCTGAACACCCTGTCTGTAATCTTGAAATCCATAGTAATGATTTAGCCCTGCCATCAGATTAAAATGCATATTTGATCGATCCATAGCAACCGTAATTAATGGTTCTTTATAAACTACAACCCAATCTTTTGTTTCACTTAATATGAGATCTTTCGAAAATAAATAAGAGTATCCTTGCGTAGGTGATAAGTAGACTTTAATAGTTTCTCCTGCATTAATTTTTGTACCTGGGGTTGTTATACGCTGGGTGTTCTTCCAAACACCGCCAGAACAAATCACCTTTTGAACATTTATCTTAGGAAAATTTAAAGTTAAAAGCTGACCCAATAGAATTGAGGTTTTGGCTGTTATGAATTTTACTTTAGCATTCGGGCGCCCCCCCCTTATTAAGCTACTCAATCTACTGATTTAAACTAACTTCTTTAAATGCTTCACGAAGTTCTTTTGCTGAAAATACCATTCGCTCTAAAGCTTCTTTCACTTCTTTCCAGCCCCGAGTCTTTAATCCACAATCGGGATTCACCCAAATATTTCGAATTGGAATCAAGGCCGTTGCTTTCTTAATTAAATTGGTCATATCCTGTTGAGATGGGACTCGTGGAGAATGAATATCATATACACCTGGACCAATTTCATTTGGATAGTTAAACGAAACAAACGCATCCAAAAGTTCCATATTTGATCGCGATGTCTCGATTGATATCACATCGGCATCCATACGTGCAATTGCTTGAATGATATCATTGAACTCCGAATAACACATATGTGTATGAATTTGAGTTTGATCACTTACCCCGGCAGTGGATAATCGAAATGCATCTACAGACCAAGTTAAATAATCATCCCAATCCGCTTTTCGAATTGGCAAGCCTTCTCGAAGTGCGGCTTCATCAATTTGAATCATTTCAATACCAGCTTTTTCTAGATCGCATACCTCATCGCGAATAGCCAATGCAATTTGGAAGGTGGTATCTTTACGGGGTTGATCATCTCGAACAAAACTCCACTGCAATATCGTGACCGGCCCTGTTAACATCCCCTTCATTGGCTTACTGGTCAATGATTGCGCATACTGTGACCACTGAACTGTCATGGCTTCTGGACGAGAAACATCTCCGAAAATAATGGGGGGCTTTACACATCTAGAACCATAACTTTGAACCCAACCGAATTGAGTAAATGCAAACCCATTTAATTGCTCACCAAAGTATTCTACCATGTCATTTCGTTCAAACTCTCCGTGAACAAGAACATCCATGTTAATTTGTTCCTGAAAATCAACCGATTCTTTAATTTGTTCCTTCAAAAAAGTATCGTAGGCATCTTGAGTCAATTCCTTCTTTTTAAAATTAGATCTTGCTTGACGAACATCTTTCGTTTGAGGAAAAGAACCAATAGTAGTTGTAGGGAATAGCGGAAGATTAAAATGATTTTGCTGTAATCGTTGGCGCTCTGGAAATGGTGTTTGACGAGTGTAATCCGTGTCTTTCACCAATTTAACTCGCTCCTTAACTTCATCATTGTGGATTAGTTTGGATGTCTTTCGTCGCTCATTTCTCAAACGATTCTCATCAAAAAATGGCTGATTTTGGTCATTAACTAATTGCGTTAATTGAGTAATCTCAATAACTTTTTCATCCGCAAATGATAACCATTCTTTTATCTCCTTATCCAGTTTTTCTTCATTTTTTAGGGTCACTGGGGAATGAAGTAATGAACATGATGCCGAAACAATCACATTTTCAACACCTAATTTAGCCACAGCTTTATTAATCACTTTGATGGAATTCTCATAATTATTGAGCCAAATGTTACGACCATTTACGATACCAATCGATAATTTTTTAGACGTTGGAAAATCGGCTAATAATGAATCAATATCTTCGCCACCCCTTGTTACATCAATATGAATTGATTCAACTGGCAAATTAAAAATGATGTGTTTATTTTCTCTTAAATCTCCAAAATAAGTTGTTAAGTGAATATTCATAGAAGTTGCCTCACTTAAAACTTCAAAAGTACGTGATAATGCCTGCAACTGCTCTTGAGAACAATCTGTAATTGCAATTGGTTCATCAATTTGGATATCGGTGGCACCAAGTGCCTCAAGTTTTTTAAATACTTCAGCATAAACTTCAAGAAGA
Organism: Candidatus Margulisiibacteriota bacterium; assembly: GCA_038109885.1. Taxonomy (GTDB): domain Bacteria; phylum Margulisbacteria; class Marinamargulisbacteria; order UBA817; family UBA817; genus UBA817. The sequence goes on from JAYNJH010000005.1 coordinate 34,264, forward strand.
TTCTCTAGTAATGAAAACTTATTAAGCGATTCGGATTGAGATTTACCAATACTTAAATAAGTGACTGGGCCAACCAACACCGGGCGAGTATTGATTCCCAATGACTTGGCCTCAGAGAATTCGTCAAAAACTTTTTTACTTTTTAACTCAAATACTGTGTTATCGCTAAATTCAGGAACAATATAATGATAGTTTGTATCAAACCATTTGGTCATTTCACTGGCACATTGGTTGTTTTCAGAATGTTCAGTGTTTCCTCTTGCAATTTTAAAGTAAGTATCTAAATCAATCGTAGTGCCATTAAATTTAAAACGATTTGGCACATTACCTAACATGCATGTTAAATCTAAAATTTGATCATAAAAAGAAAAATCATTGGATGGTATGTATGATACACCTTGTTCTTTCTGATATTCCCAATTTCGCTTACGAATGGACTTTGCTACAGTTTGAAGCTCCGACTCGGTAATTTCTTTTTTCCAAAATGACTCAACAGCTTTTTTAAGATCTCGAAACTCCCCAATTCTTGGGTAACCTAAGGTGGATGATAACGTCATGTAAAATACTCCTACATTAAATAATAAGTTACTATTCTAACCTAAATTGCTCATATTTAGTATAGCTGTTTAAAAAATCTTCTAAAATGTTTTGATGGTATGTATTATATGTTAATGAGTATATTAACTATTGAAAGACACATTTTAGATCATGCAGCCAATCAGACTGAAATTTCTAGCATATTATATGATATTAATGTTATCGCTAAATTAATTCGAAAAAAAATTGTACGGGCAGGACTCAACACAGATATAACGGGATCATCTGGAACTCAAAACGCATCGGGGGAAGACGTTCAAGCATTGGACATTTATTCAAATAATGTTTTCAAAGATGTTTTATCGTCTCATGAACGTTTTTCATATATGGGATCTGAAGAAGAATCAGATGTTGTCCAAACGGAAACCTATGCTCATAGTAACTATGTCATTCTTTTTGACCCCTTGGATGGCTCATCTAATATTGATGTGAATGTTAGTGTTGGAACTATTTTTTCGATTTACGAAAAACATGCCAACGCGGTAACTCCTAGTGACCACTGCTTGCAGCCTGGACATAAACAAATTGCCGCGGGGTATGTTATTTATGGGTCATCGGTTGTGATGGTTTACACTTGTGGAAACGGCGTTCATGGCTTCACTTACGATCCAACTATTGGTGAGTTTATATTGTCTCACGAAAATATAACCATTCCCAACAAAGCAAAATATTATTCAATAAATGAATCACTCTCACCCAAGTGTTCAGAAAAAGATCAACAATTCATAAACGAATTAAAATCGGACCATTCATTACGATACGTTGGGTCATTGGTGGCTGATTTTCATCGAAATTTACTCAAAGGTGGCATCTATATCTATCCTGGCACGTCATCCGCCCCCAATGGAAAACTACGCTTACTTTATGAAGCGAATCCCTTGGCATTTATTTGTGAACAAGCCGGAGGGAAAGCGACTGATGGCTCTAAACGCATTCTTGATATTAAACCGACAGAACTGCATCAACGAGTCCCCCTCTACATTGGATCAAAAGAATTGATTGATCAGTATGAGCAAGGTTAAATCACTATTTCTTGTTTAATTCATCAGCTATTTTTTTTGCTTCAATACGAACTGCTGACAAATAATCATCTCTATTTAAGCTTTCTAGATTAACGGCTGTAATGCCTCGGGACACAGGCACCCAAACCCCCTCTCCTGACTGAGTAATACAAGACTGGACCACACTAATACGCCCACCTTGGGCACCGATACCCGGCATTAAAAATAAACTATTGGGTAGTTTTTCGCGCCAATGAGAACAATCTTCATTCGTGGCACCAATTACACACCCCAAAGGACCAAACTGGTCCCGCGACAAACCTAAACCTTGATGTATTTTCTGTATAAATGCTGCAATTTTCATATTTACTGGTTGGTTTGTTATCGTTGATTCTTTTAATATCATTGATGCTCCTGGGTTGGATGTTTCAAGCAATAAAAAAACCCCTTTATCGTATTTTAGTGCAACATCTAAAAAGGGTTCGATCGCATCTTCACCCATTAATGGATTTACCGTAAGAAAATCCGATTCAAATTCATTGCTGCCAAAATCATTTACTGGTGCTAAATACGCTTTTGCATACGCCTTGGATGTTGACCCAATATCTCCTCGCTTTGCGTCCATAATAACTTTATAGCCCATCTCCTTCGAATTTTTTATCAATTTTGCTAAACATGAAAGTCCATATAAACCATAGCTTTCAAAATAAGCGGATTGAAATTTTACTGCCACCGCATGAGGCCGACAAACATCTAAGACATCATACGCCCATTGATATATATCAACTTGATTGTTTTGCTTATAACAATTTGGCAACTTTAAGATATCTGGATCAATACCAATGACAAGTTTACACATTTTTAATTCCTAAACGATGTCCCTATGTAGACAGATCTGGATGATTTATTAATTTCGTTATACCCCGAAATAATTGCAAATCGCTTCATAAACAGGTAATCCAATTGAATGTCGATAAACGGGTCCTCAATATTGTAATAAAAAATAGAAGATGCAACCGGTAACCCTGAAAAACGATACGATATACCAATACCTGGGCTCTTTTTAATCAAGCCATATTTCAGCCATGTATTTTCAGATAATTTAGAGTTAAGAATTATATTTATAATTCGATCCTTTTTATCAAAGTTACTAAAACCAAAATTTAAATAAGAATTATCGAGGTGAAAATCAAAGTTAAGTAGATATACCATATAATTTTCATCCCCCATTTTATAAAATAAGTCCGCTGATGTTAAAAGTTTTATTCGCTCAACTGTTTGAAAAAAATTATTGGATTGCTTGAATGTATATCGAGTCTCATCAAGTGTCGATAATAGAGATTCTTTTAATTGATCATTTTCAGTAATATTCTTTAACCCTTCAGAAAACGATTCAAAATTACTCAAAATATCTTTAACTTTTTTAAAATCATCCTCATTCATAGCTTCATTTATATTTTTTAACAACTCGTCCGCTTCCGATATAATTGAATTTAATTGATTTGAATTAGAGATTTTAGTTAGCTCATTTATAATTCGGTTCATATTAGTCGCTGCTTCTTGCATACTAAAAACAACATCTTTCAAGGCAACTGAAATTTCCTGATTACCAAACACATCCGACATCGTCTTTAAAATCAAACGTAACTCAAGTAAATTTTGAGTTCCAACGTCAATAAAATCAGATAATCCCAATGATGAAAATCCTACAATCCGATCGTTGGATTGATAGTTTGAATTTGCATTAGGATTTGGAATTATTTCCATGTATTTTTCACCCACTAATCCATCAAAAACAATCTTTAATGAGGAGCCTTTAGGAATTTCATATTTAGAGTCCACAAAAAAATGAACCTCAATTTTTTCAGGGGTTGGCTTAATTTTGGTAACTCGGCCAATAGGAAATCCTCGATATTTAACGATTGCGTTTTCCAAAAGTCCACTAATAGTTTCAAACTCCCCAATTAATGTATAACTTTGCGCTCTTGTTATTAAGCTATTCTTCCAAACAACCAATGAAATAATTCCCATTGTTAAAATCAATGCAGTTAATCCTATTAAAAAGTAATTTCTATTCTGCATATTACCCTTTCATGAAGTCCTTAATAATAGAATTTTCAGTATTACTTATTGTATCTGGAGTTTCAAAATCTAGTAAAGCATTATTATGTATCATAAATATTTTTTTTGCGGTTCTTAGAATCGTTGATTTCTCATGTGAAACAACAATTGTTGTTGTTTTCAATACTTCATTTAATCGTATGATCACATTCTCAACGGTTGTTGTTGTGATTGGATCCAACCCCGCGGTAGGTTCATCAAAAAACAAATATTTAGGCTCAGTTACAATGGCTCGTGCTAAACCAATACGTTTTTTTTGCCCGCCAGATAATTGGTATGGCATTTTTTGATTAAAGCCTTCTAACCCAACCAGTTCAAGGACATAATTCACTTTATTTATACAATCAGATAAATTAAAGCCATAATTTTCGATTAAAGGAAATGCAATATTTTCCTCAACCGAAAGTGAATCAAACAAAGCGGCAGACTGAAATAACATGCCAAAATTCAAACGCAATTGCGATAATTCGTTCTCTTTAAGTAATGCCACATTTTTACCGTCAATGATCACATCCCCTTTATCTGGAAACTTCATCGCTAAAATATATCTTAGAATAGTACTCTTACCACAACCCGATGGGCCAATTAAAGCCACATTTTCACCTTCTTCCACACTGAAATTGAAGTCCTGAAATAACTCTTGATTATTTGAAAATGTTTTATATAAATGTTTAATTTTAATCATTAGGCAAAAAATAGTACGGATAACAGATAATTTAATCCAAAAATAACAATTATACTAACAACCACACTCTCCATGGTTTTCTTACCAACATCCTGTGCCCCATCCTTAACTTTTAAACCAAAATATGTTGCGATCAAGGAAATTACAATTGAAAAAAATAAAGACTTAATTAAGCCAGACATTATGTCAAAAACACTTAACATGGTATTGGCAGATGTAAAAAAACTGACATAATTTATCATAGATGTAGATAATGCAACCAATAGGCCACCAAAAAAACCAATAATATCAGCCGCCCCAACCAATAAAGGCATAAAAATTAATAAGGCCAAAACCCGTGGTAGCGCTAGGTATGAAATGGGATCTTGCCCCATTACTGTTAGCGCTTCAACCTGCTCGTTAACTTTCATTGAACCAATTTCTGCTGTAATTGAAGCACCAACACGCCCCGCTACAACCACACCCGTTAATAATGGGCCTAATTCACGCCAAATGGCAATTGCCACAACCCCGCCAACTAAATCAGGCGCGCCAAATCTTAGAAGCTCCTTTACAACTTGAACTGAAAATGCCATACCAACGAATAGCGCGGTAAATAAAACAATTGGTAGTGAATGAACCCCAATAAATAATATTTGATTTAATACTAAACGAGGTTTAACATTTAAACGTATTAAGTTTTTGAGTATTATCCCTGTAAAGTGTATAAATTTTCCAAAATTATTTATTTTTTGAAAGAGTTTAAGACCTAATGACGATATCATATAGATTATAGTATATCGTTTACAGTAATTTTTTGCACAATAAATACTTGTAATTAATGTAAAGGTTGTTATTATAATAGTTTTTAAACGTTTTGAAAAGAGGTAAGAATGTCATATCAAACAAACACAGAAATTTCGGAAACCAAAAAAAACAATCCTATTGAGGATGTTTCAAGTTTAGCGACCGAGGGTTTTATTACAGCTGAGGAAATTTTAAAAAACGTTCAGAATCCGGAAGACTCAATTAATGAAATTGAAGAACTTCTTGATGTTAATGATGTTAATATTTCTACAAAACGTAAACGACAAAAACAAAAGCAAGCCTCGCAAAGTAATGATACAGACGAAATTGATAAAGGTGATATTGATGATTCTGTCAAAATGTACCTTAGAGAAATTGGTATGATTAAGTTACTAAATCCAGAAGAAGAAATAACGTTAGCTAAACAGGTTGCTGAAGGTTGCTTGAAAGCGAAAAAGCAACTAATAAATGCAAATTTACGTTTAGTCGTATCGATTGCAAAAAAATATACCGGACAAGGACTTTTATTTTTAGATTTAATCCAAGAAGGAAATACCGGGTTAATCCGTGCGGCTGAAAAATTTGATTATACAAAAGGATTCAAATTTTCTACTTATGCAACGTGGTGGATTAAGCAAGGTATTACCCGTGCTATTGCAGATCAATCTCGAACCATTCGAGTTCCTGTTCATATGGTAGAAACCATCTATAAAGTTAAAAAGATTTCTCGTGTTTTAATGCAGGAATTGGGCCGTCGCCCTACCGAGGAAGAAGTTGCTGCACGTTCTGATATTTCTTTGGAAAATATCATTGCGATTCGAAAATATTCACAAGTTCCATTATCTTTGGAAATGCCAATTGGTGATGAAGAGTCATCTCAACTTGGCGACTTTCTTGAGGATAAAAATATGGAGTCCCCAGAAAACTTTTCCTCTAGAACGATTCTTCGTGATGAGTTATTAAAGCTCATGAAGGTTTTAACTGAGCGTGAACAAATGATTCTCAAACTCAGATTTGGTTTTGATGATGGTCGACCGAGAACGCTTGAGGAAGTGGGTAAAGTATATAATGTTACTCGTGAGCGTATCCGCCAGATTGAAGAAAAGGCTTTACGAAAACTCAAACATCCCAATCGCAAGGGTAGTTTGGATCAATATAAAGAGTTCTTACTTAAGTAACTCTGAAACTTTATTTAATTTCTATATTTTTAGTAATCTTGCCTACAGATATTTGATGGCAGGTTATATATAATTTTTACAATTATAATGATAAATTAGAAAAACTAAAAATTAATACTATTCTGAAGCTTTATTAGCTTCTGCAGCTTGTGCTGTTTTAGATATTTTAGTTGATTCAACTTTAATTAGAATATCTTTTGGATTAGAAATCAATTCCTGAGATCCAGAAACAGATAAGTTTTCAGTACGAATGTTTTCACCGATACCAAGTGAAGTAACATCTACTTCAATATCAATCGGAATATCCCCAGGTAAGCATTTAACTTTAACGGTTGTTTTGGGCTTAACTAAAACCCCACCTAAACGTTGACCGGCAGAAATTCCTTCAGGGCGAACTGGCACATCAACTTCGATTGGATTGTTATCGTTAATTCTTAAGAAATCAATATGAATAAATTGATTATTAATTGGATTAACTTTAATTTCTTTTGTAATTACATTTTCTGGCTTATCAGTGCCCTCAATTGAAATTTCTAAAACTTGATTTTTTTTGTATTTACTATTGTTTAACGCCTTAACAAATTCCACAGGGTTGAGAGATAACGATACGGGATCTGATTTTCCACCATAAATAATGCAAGGAACATTTCCTTCATTACGAATTTTTTTTGCAAACTTTTTACCGGATTCATCACTTGTTTTTTTATGTGCTTTTAATTTAACCATAGTTACCCTCTTTAATAGAACGTATATCTAAACTCGTCTAGATTTAGTATTTGATTATATTGAAGACTACTTAAAAAGTAAATAGGCATTCAGTAAATTGGAAAAATTATTATGTTTAAAATTTTTCTTTGCTGGGTAAATAAATAATAGAAACAAAATTATAAGGAGCAATAATGAACTCAGATATTGATAAAGATAATGATATATCACTTAAATTCCCTAAAGACTTTAAAAATGTAATCATCAATAAAGAAGTTAAAGTTATGGAATTTATAAATAAAAAAGTTCAAATTAGTTATAACTTAAATTAACTAAGGGTCTTAAATAAAAATAAAATCGTAAAATAAAAATATAAAAAACGGTTCTCTCCACTGCGTTAAACATATGGAAAAACAAATCGTGCAAATAGTTTGGTGCTATAAAAACAACCATTTGTAGTACTAAAATTTTAAAAATCATAAATGTTAAAAAGAAATAGATAATAAACATAATTGTAATCCACTTAAACTGGTAAAATAATCGAAAACTTTGCCTAATCGTACTCAATAATTGCATTGAATTATTTTCATTTTTTGCAAAATAAAGTGGCGCAAAAAATATCATTGCCGTTGCCATCATAACGCCAATCAGTAGCACTGTTAAAATGAAAACCACTTCATTTGTTGGTATACCTGCCATCGATGCTGCATTTTCCAAATTAAACTTAGAAAGTTTAATGGCACCCAAAAAATACCAAGGCTGGTAC
>JAYNJH010000006.1:0-11398 GCA_038109885.1 Candidatus Margulisiibacteriota bacterium
CTCCTGACCGTATTGAAGGTAATACCAATGCTGTGAATACGCCACATAAACTTCACTGTGCACTGAGTGTTACTAAAGCCAGTTCTCCACAGACGATGAGGGTAATTTCAATACCTCCCCAAATTCTTCAATTTAAAATTAATCTAAATAATATTTCACAAAAAATTACAGATTTAAATATATTAACTCCAGAAAACTTAAAAAAAATAAATTTGGATATCGATCGATTAATTAAAGAAGTTAAAGAAAATTCAGCATTATACTTTCCTTACCTGCAACGTGAAATTGATAATCCGGGTTCAGGTATTTCAAAATGGCGAGAAGATATAAAGCTAGGTTCCGTAACGGCTATTGTAAAAATGGAAAGTAAGTCCCCCATTCCGCTTACTCCAGTTCAAAATCATTTTATTAAGCTTGCTGATATTTCCAATCGCATTAAAAATACGCTTGATAAATTAATTAAGATTGAACAACGCATACTACAAGCTGCAACCAAAATTGAGCATGTAACGAAAACTGATATTGCTGAATTAAAGTCGTATATTAACCCACTTCTAACTGTTTTAGTAAAGATTTTAACCGTTAATGCAGATACCCTTAAGCAATTTCAAAAAAATAAACCATGTCAACTTTCCCCCACTTACTCGGACGCTATCCTTACCCCGATTATTTATACTAACAATAAGCGTCATTTAAACGTTACATCAACTATGCCCAATCACCTATTACGATTCGCTGCTGAAATTCAAGATATCGATATTACCTCACCTGAGGCAATGGGTTTTATACAACGTTTTTACCCCGAAGATACGGAAAACCTTCATACAAATCACCATACGTATTTAAAAAGTTACAAATATGCAATGTGTGGTGTAGAACGTAAACTCAACTTTGATAATATTTAACTAAAGTTAAATTTAAGCGCTTGCAAAAGATTGGCGCAATACTGATGAAAAAATTGTTTGGTTATTTTCTATTAATTCATCTAGTTTTTGACGGGCACTATTAAAATCACTTAGCATCGCAGCTTTATAACTATCTGATTCGATGTATTTTTCACGAGTTAGATTAATGTAATACCCGATTCCCTTACCTAGGTTTTCTGCAAATTTTGACAAACGCTTTATTTCAATTTGAGAAATTTTAGTGGATAACTTTTGAACCTCTTCATTTAGATACTTAATATACATATTCAGCTCTGCAACAAAAAAGCTTGGTCGTTTACTGTCAGAAATTAAATTTATACGACCATAAATATGATCAATCATTTCCTTAAGTGAAACAATTTTACTGTAATAAGCAATATTCGGTCCGGCACAAACGGTTGACTTTAATGGTCGATCGTTAGTTATTCCATATTCTATAAGTGCAGGGGCGGCTAAGTCCTCACATAAGCACGCTTTATCAATGATACGATTAAATTCAGCTTGATACTCATCGGATATTAAATCCAACTTTTTTAATTGTTCAATTTTTCGCTTCTGATACAACACTGACGCCTTACAAATCGGGCGCTTTGTAAACTCTGTATCAAAAATTAAATGACCTTTAGGACAAGGACTTCCAGGACGTCCGTTTTTAACACGCTCTAATTTCTGCTCTTCACTGGGGGTATTTTTAACTGTATTAAAAGGCACCCCTAATGGTGAAACACCACTTAAATAGCAATCATCTTTAGACGCGTTTTGTAAAAGTAGACGTGTTGCTTCGTCTAAAGTGGTCACTTCTGGCACCAATAGAAATGGCGTTGCCCAACCAGTACTCGCACAATTATAGTAATTCATCAAAAACTGTTGTTCATTTGAAGTTCCAATACCACCCTGGTAGGTCACTATGGATTCCAATGAATCTGGGATTAAGTTAAGCTGCTTATTTGCCAGTACTTGATTACAGAGGTCGCGACATTCAGCGTCTAAGGCAGATTTATTTTGCTTAAACTCTTCTAATATCGGGCCACATAATAATCCGTCGGTAGCAAAGGCATGACCACCACAATTCAAACCAGACTCAACTCGATATTCTGATACCCAAATCCCTTTTTTTGCAAGAAATCGACCTTGAATTAAACTAGAGCGATAATCCGACACTTTAAGGATGAGGCGTTTCTTAAATTTCCCATTACCAGATAAATAAAAATCAGAAACATTTTCACAGTGAGCAAACAACCGACGATTGAAGCCCGCAGAAAATACAATCCCTGCATCAATTTTAGAGTTAGAAAAGCCGCGCAATGCCGATACTGCATCGGAATATTCATCAGGTAAAGGTTGATTTTTATCATCAAGATTCGTTCGATCTAACTTTGTCATTATGTTAACGTCAATTGCCCCAGGCTGAATAAAATCTCTACATTGCTGTTCCAGCATTTCTCGCTCAGCCCCGATGGAATTCATCATTTTAGAGTAAATAGCCTTCATGGGGTGCTTCTCAGGCAACATTAAAAAATACTTTGAATTCTCTGAATTTGAATTAAATGGCTCTGTTTTCATAATGCTTATCTGTTGATTAATTAAATCATCCAATAAATCTAAATATGCCGTAATTCGTTGGGCGCGATAATCGACATTTCCTGATTTAATAATTGGGTTAAAAGGTACTGCATATTTTTCTGAATAATACTTACGCATCGTTTCACATAATTCATCGTCCCCGATTGAAACCACTGATGAAATTCCAAATCGAGCCACCTTATACGGCGTATCAATAGTAAATGCAGTCCCCATTACGGGTATGTGAAAATCGTGAATATTGGTTTCTATCATATGCTTCCTCTAATTCTAACTTATTTGATCAATGCATCCAAGCCATTAAATATCGTAACGTGCTAGATTAATCTTTCAAAAGATCTGAGTCACTATTGATTCACTGTGTATATGTACAGTTAATTGGTTTATCCATTGATTAAAACCACTGCTGAATGTAATCTTATTATCATGAATTTTAAAGATATATCCAACCGTATTTCAACAGAACAAAAAATCACAAAAAACGAAGCGTTATACCTGTTATCTGAAAAAGTAGATGCCATCGATTTGCTGAGTTTGGCTTATCCTCTTCGAAAGAAATATTACGATAAATCTGTACGAATTCACATACTTAACAATTCTCAAAACGGCTACTGCCCTGAAGATTGTCATTATTGTGTTCAAGCCAAAGACTCCAAAGTCCCCATTGAAAAGTACACCAAGAAAGATGAAGATCAGATTTTGAAAGAAGCTGAAAATGCCTATAAAAAGGGGGCCTATCGTTATTGCATGGTTTTTTCTGGACGTGGTCCATCTAAAAAACGTGTTGAATTTCTTTCTGGCGTTATTAAACGGATTAAAGAGAACTTCCCAATTGAGGTCTGCCTTTCCCCTGGTTTGATATCTAAGGAGGACGCCAAGCACTTGGCGGATGCTGGCTTAGATCGTTATAACCATAATTTAAACACATCTGAATCAAATTATGAAAATATTTGCACAACACACACATTTAAAGATCGATTAGATACGTTATCCAACGTTCATGAAAATAATATCGATATTTGTTCAGGCATGATTGTTGGCATGGGTGAAACTGATGAGGATATTGTTTCAGTTGCACAAAAGCTTAAGGAGCTAAATGTCAAATCCATTCCAATTAATTTTTATCTACATATGGAAGGAAATAAATTGGGAAAAAAACCGATGATAACTCCTGAAAAGTGTTGTAAAATTGTTGCAATGTTCCGTTGCGTTCATCCCAATGCTGAAATTCGTTTAGCGGCGGGTAGAGAGCACTACTTAAAGCATTTACAACCCATGGCATTAATGGCTGCAAACTCCTTATTCATGAATGGGTACTTAAATATAAAAGGCTCCGATATCCATGAAACCATTTATTTAATTGAATCCTCAGGCTACTCTGTTGCTTCTGATGTTGACTTATCATCACTTAAGGAATCGGCTAAAACACATCAGGCTATAGCAAACTTAAATGATCATTCAAACCTAAAACTTAAAAGTAAAGATGAGTTAATTCCGGCTTAAACTTAATTACTTATCTTCAAATCTTCAAATAAACTTAAGTAAGCTCTGGCCTTACGGTTTCAATCACCTCCTCAAGCCGGTCTAGAAGTGAATCAAGTGTAGATGTGGTATCAATTTTCATTATTAAACTTTGTTATCTTTAATATTTAATTGCTTAATTTGAGCTAATAAATGGTCACTATTGGGATTACTTTCAATAGTGTTAAAAATGGCCATGGCTTTATCGACCTCAACACAAGTATAGTCGATATTACGTAGGGCATTGGAAAGGTAATCAAGTTTTTGATTTCTCTTAACATTATATGAACACCTTGTACATCTGATAGTATTTTTTAAGTGGTCTGATCTCATAATAGTGAATATATCATATAAATATATATTTTCAATAAAATTAGCAAATTTTAATAACTTAAACCATTAAATTTGTATCAGAAATGTAAAAGACGCCGCATTAAGCGGCGTCTCTCAAAAAGAATTAAACGAGATAACTTGAGTCTGCTCTTTTGGCAGATTCAAAAAATTCAGAAACATGGTTCCAATTTACAATATTCCAAAAAGCAGAAATATAGTCAGGTCTACGATTTTGATAATTTAAATAGTATGCATGCTCCCACACATCAAGTCCTAAAATGGGATAAAGGCCTTCCATTATTGGGGAATCTTGATTCGGTGTCGATGTTATGCTTAAATCGCCATTCGCATCTACGACTAACCATGCCCAACCACTTCCAAAACGCGTTGCCGCGGCTTGACCAAAGGCATCTTTAAAATCATCAAATGAACCAAATGCTTCATTGATTGCTAACGCCAAATCACCAGTGGGTAGCCCACCACAATTTGGACCAATTACTTTCCAAAATAATGAATGATTGCTATGCCCTCCCCCATTATTTCTTACGGCTGCCTTTGACTCATCAGGTACTGACGCAAAATCTGACAAAACATCAAATAACCGCTTTTGCTCCAAACTTGTCCCTTCTACGGCGGCATCATATTTCGCTATGTAGGCTTGATGATGCTTTGAATGATGTATTTCCATTGTTCTTGCATCAATATGAGGCTCTAAACTTGAATAATCATAATCTAAATTTGGTAAATTGCTCATGGTTCTCCCTTTAATTATGCTTTTTCTAAGACTTTAATGTCTTGAAAGTATGATTGAACACCGTTTACATCACCTGTCATAGCTCGGTCCCCTTTATTCCAGTTGGCTGGACAAACCTCACCATTTTCTTCATGAAATTGCAATGCGTCAATTAATCGAATCGCCTCATCAACATTACGACCTAACGGCAAATCGTTAACTAACTGATGACGAATGATCCCTTCTTTATCAATTAAAAATAAGCCACGGTATGCAACCCCCTCATCTTCTTTCAAAACATCAAAGCTCTGAGCGATTGATTTTGTTAAATCAGCAACCAATGGATATGTAACCCCATGAATCCCACCCTTTTCAACAGGTGTATTTAACCAAGCAAAATGAGTATGTTTTGAATCAACCGAACACCCAATAACTTGTGTATCCCGATCTTCAAACGCGTTTAATTTTTCTTGAAACGCATGTAACTCTGTTGGGCAAACAAATGTAAAATCCAATGGATAAAAGAAAAGAACCGTATACTTTCCTTCAAAACTTGATAACGTCAAATCATCAACAATTTGATTACCTTTAATAACAGCACTTGCTTTAAAATCTGGTGCTTTTTTTCCGACTAAACCCATAATGTCCTCCTAATATATATTTTTAATTATTCTACCTTAGCTTTAAATTACACACAACTTCAACAACATAATGTTGCAGGGCATTAATAAATGAGTGGGTTCCTAAATTACTTTTCGCTATACTGAATTTATGTCCATCAAAAATATTGCAGTTGTTGGTAGTGGCATTTCTGGTTTAAGCGCTGCCTATCTATTAAATCAAAAATTTAATATTCAAGTGTTTGAAGCTAATCATCGCCTTGGGGGCCATACAAATACGATTACAACACGATCTGGAAAAAATATTGATACAGGATTTATCGTTTTTAATGATCAGAATTACCCCAATTTTTGTCGTTTTATAGATCAACTTGGTGTGGAAAGCCATTCCTCAGATATGAGCTTCGCCTTCTATCATCCAGATAAAAATTATGCTTATAGCAGTGATTTTCCAAACGGCATTTTCAGTACGAAAAAAAATATTATTTCGCCCTCATTTTATTACTTTTTGTATCAAATTTTAAAATACAACCGAGTTGCCCAAAAATTTAAAAATGACATTGAAGAGAATACGACGATTTTAGATTTTTTAAATGATCATGAATTCAACCAAAAGTTTATAAATGAATATGTTTTACCGATGGGCGCTGCCATTTGGTCAACCCCGGCTACAGATATTAGAAACTTTCCTGCGAAACTATTTATTTCTTTTTGGGATAACCATCATTTATTACAAATTCTAAATCGACCAAAATGGAGAACAATCAAAGGTGGTAGCCGCACTTACATTGATGCATTGATTAAAAAAATAAACCTTCAATATCATTTAAATCAACCTATTTTAAAAATTGAGCGTCATGATCAAGGCGTCAAGCTTCATGGCCGCAATGAAACCTTTGAATTTGATGCCGTTGTTATTGCGACACATGCTGACCAAGCACTTAAAATGTTATCTGAGCCCACACATCGTGAAGAGGCCTTATTGGGGCAGTGGAAATACTCAAAAAATAAAACCATTCTTCATTCTTGCTCATCAATTGCGCCAAATCAACGTAGCGCATGGGCGTCATGGATCTACACAAAGGAAAGCGATTCAAGTATGTGTGCGTCCTATTACATGAACCGTTTACAAAATTTACAAAGCCCAATTGATTATTTTGTTACGTTAAATTCAAAACGCGATATAACGTCGAATAAAATTGAATACCAAACCGTTTATGATCACCCGATGATGACTTTAAATTCGGTAGAAACACAACCCCATCTCGAATCGTTAAATGGACTGCAAAACACTTTTTATTGCGGCAGTTACTTTGGGAACGGCTTTCATGAAGATGGGATCCGCTCGGCAGTGGCTGTAGGAAGGCATTTGGGATGTCATCTCTAACCTCTCAACTTTGCGACGGGCATACTTCCCACACACGCTTTTCTCCCATAAAACGAACTTTTAAATATAATTTAAGCTACCTCCTTGTTCATTTAAATACATCTAAAAAGCTTAATAACATAACAGGATTTCACTGGAACTCTAAACGTTTTTTTTCATTACATGATGATACCTATTTAATACCAAACCAAGGTACGGTTTATGAAAAAGCATGTCATTTTATTCATGCTAATGCCCCTCAGGTCAATTATAAACACGTTTATTTGTTAACGTGTCCACGGTTTTTTAATTTAAACTTTAATCCAGTATCGTTTTTTTACTACCTCGATAAAGCTCAAAAAATTAAAGCGGTTATTGCTGAAGTACATAATACCTTTAAAGAAAAACACATCTACCTATTAACAGACCCCGTAATCAAAGGAGATCACCTTTACTTCGAAAATAAAAAAGAATTGCATGTTTCCCCGTTTTATAAGACAGAGGGAAAGTATTGTTTTCTATTTTCTAAAAATATCTGTAACATTAATGTAACCATCAACTATTTTAAGGAAGATAAAAAAATGTTTAACGCCCATTTAAAATTAACTTCAACTGATTTAAACTCGTTTTCTTTTCTGAAAATGTCACATCAGTTAATATCAACCGCACTAAAAACATTTCCGAGAATTTTGTTCCAAGCAAGTATTTTAAAATTTAAACACCGCTTGCCTATATTTAGAAAAAGCAAGCTTAATTCATCTTTTTCATTTTCACGAAAACCGCCTTCTTTCTTGTCTAAAGTTTTCATGAGTGCTGTATTTAACACATTTAACATGATCCAAAATGGGAAATTAACTGTTAATTTACCCGATGGTCAAAAAAAAGTATTTGGAAACTCCAAAGACAATAAAATTGCAGAGATAAATATTGTTGATTATTCTTTTTTCAACTACTTAGTACTCAAAAGTGATATCGGTTTTGCAGATTCATTTATTTTAGGTTATTGGAACAGCCCTTGCCTTGAAAGTGTTTTTGAAATTATGGTTAATAACCATAAATATTTAAACTATTCAAATCCAATTTCAAAAATAAATCGTTTAATCCTTAGAATTAAACATGGACTTAACCGCAACTCTTTAGTTCGCGCGAAGAAAAATATTTTTGAACATTACGATCTTGGCAATGATTTTTTCAAATTATTTTTAGATGAAAATCGCGTTTACTCGTCAGCGGTTTACGACACCCCGCAACAGCCATTAGCTGAAGCACAGATTAATAAAATTAATCATGTATTAGATTTAGCTGATATTGAACCCAATCATAAAATTTTAGAAATTGGTTCTGGCTGGGGTGCTTTAGCAATCCATGCTGCTCAAAATTTTGGATGTCATGTAACCACAGTAACAATCAGTGAAGAACAATATAATTTTGTAAAAAAGAAAATTAATAAACTTCACCTTGATAATAAGATTGAAGTTAAATTAATGGACTACCGATTACTTAATGGAAAATATGATCGCATAGTATCTGTTGAAATGTTGGAGGCTGTGGGACCACAATACTACGATACTTTCTTTAAAAAATGTAATGATTTATTGCATCGTGGTGGGAAAGCTGTTTTCCAGTGCATTATGATACCTGAATCTCGTTACGAAAATTATTTAAAGAATCCAGATTTTATTCAAAAATATATTTTTCCTGGTGGTCATTTACCAACACTAGAATTAATTGAAGATGTCGTAAAACGAAATCGGTTTGATTGGATTAATACTTACCCTATCACATCGCATTACGTTCCCACACTTAATGCCTGGGATCAATCCTTTGTTGATAATAAAAATAAAATTGAAGCTCTCGGATTTGATGATGCGTTTTTCAATACTTGGCGCTATTATTTCAATTACTGTTCGGCAGGCTTCAAAACTGACCATATACAAAATCACCAATTTTTAATTCAAAAATGCCTATCTTAACTTATATTATTCATTCATTTATTATTTGTTTCTTTATTTATTTAAGTGCATTACCTATTATTTTGTGGACTAAAAAACCACACATTCTAGATATTTTTTGGGGTATTGGTATTGCCACAGCATCTACATCGTTAATAAAAATGTATGCTACGCCTAACAGTTCCAGTTACCTCATTATAGGTTTTGTGATTTTATGGGCAATTCGTTTATCTTCGTTTTTACTTTACACCCGAGTGCTTACGCCTCATAATGATCGACGTTATGAATCAATAATCGGCAACTCGCTATTAAAGATGGTATTTAAACAATGCATTATTCAGGCGCTATTACAAACGCTGATCGTGATAACTTTATTTCCACTAACTCAAACAAAATCTTTCTCACCATTATCTTTAATGATTGGTTGTAGCATCTTTCTGATTGGACTTTTATTTGAAAGCATTGCTGATTTTCAACTTTACCAATTTAAAAAAAACAATCAAGGCCTTTGTAACGTCGGCTTATGGAAATATTCTCGTCATCCAAATTACTTTTTTGAATGCCTATTATGGTTCGGTATTTCAATTGTATTTATCCCATCAACTCAATTCTTTATTTCCCTTATTGGCCCAATAAGTATATTTATTATTGTTTACTTCATTACAGGCCCTTTAACAGAACGTGCTAGTCAGCAGAAATATGGCATTGATTTTAAGAATTATTCTAAAAAAACTGCTTACTTTTTGATCTGGTTTAATAAATAATGAAAAAAGTTTACTTCATTTACTTTATTCTTGTATCGCACCTTTACGGGAACACATTTACCCCATTATCTGATCTAATTGATAAAAATTCAGCACAAAAGATCCCCGCCTATCAAGTATCCGGCACTATCTTTAATGCCCATGAAACAAAAACCTACCCATTTAACTTTCAATTTCAACCCACAGATCAACATGGACTTTACGCTATCGTTAAAAATCCTCTATGTATTTCTGAAGTTGAAGTTGGGCCAAATTTAGCGGTATTAAGCTCAACATTTAATGTTAAGCATGATGGTTTAATTCAACGATTACAGTATAACTTACGAACTGGTCGCAAAAATGAGTTTGATGAAGTTGTATTTAACTTTAAACTAGACGCATTACCTGTAAAAGAAAAAGGAATATATTACAATAAAAATACCATTGATACGTTTTCTATCATCCCTGTATTCCAATCACTTGCAGATAAAAACATAAATTATATTTCTGCTGATTTAGCGGTTGAAAATAATGGTATGCGGGTTCCAATTCTAATTCAAAAACAGGTCACAAACCGCTTGGATCAATATTTGCTAAATTATACGGTTCACGAAGACTTTAAAAAAATTATAAAAAATAATAACAAGACGTATATTGTATTTATTTTTCGGGTTGGGGGTTGGCAAGGTTTTTTTTATAATCATCGTCATTTTTATGTATTTTCGTCCACTCCTCCCTACAAATACGTAGGGCACTGGGGCGGAACAGATAAACTTAATTTATTTTCTTGGGTAACCGACTAATTAATAGCTCAAATTAACAATTCGCTTGGTATTAATTAGTGTCTTAATACTCTCTACATGACTGGTATTCAGATCCAGTGTTTGTAAAAAAGTATCTTTTCCATTACCTTTTGAAAATAATAATTTATTTTGAGCCACGTTCATTGCTATCAATGTGCCATTTACAGAAATGGGTTCATGTAATTCATAATAATAATCATCTAATAAATTTATACCAAATATTTTCCCATTGGATGATGTCGAGAAGTACACTTCTCCAAGGTTAGGATTATAAGCAATTGATGCAATTGGCATAATTTTTTTTGTTAACCGACGGTGTTCTAACGTATCTAAATTTATTTCATAAATATAGAACTCATCGTGGTAATATATTCGATTATCATGTTCATTCACAACCATTTGCCGAGGAAGTGGATATATTTTTTCAGTAAGATTCACTTTCTTTTTTTGATTTAATTTTCGATTATATATGTAAAGTTCACCTTCAAAATCAGAGAAATAAAATAAATCTGAATTACTTGATAATGTTGCCGCTGTAACATTCTGCTGATTTTCATATCGAAACAATATCTCTCCTGGACTATTCAATAAATTTAATGAAGATGGTGTTGAAAGAAACAGCTCATCTGACGCATGGCTAGAATGAATGGCGTTGACTTGTTCAGATGAAATTTTCATAATCTCACCGCTATATTTATAAACCCCCTGATTTTCAATTGAGAAATAAATTGGTTCATCGTGGTAGCTATTTATATTCATTGGTTGGCGACTGCAACCCATAACAAATAATAAAAAAGCAATAATAGTAACTGTTTTAATG
>JAYNJH010000006.1:11408-12406 GCA_038109885.1 Candidatus Margulisiibacteriota bacterium
ATTTAAACCTCATTTTTTGGAATCTAAATGTAGCATTCCCAAAAATAAGATTTTTAAATCATTTTTTTAGTTTTTAGATAATTTTATAATTTGTCCTGAAATTTTTGTTGAGAACTCTTGCCATAACTTTTGAAGTTTAGCAGACTTGTGTTGTTGACTGAATATAGAAAAAGAATTGGTTAATTTTGTCCAATCTTTTATTAGGTCTATAGCGTTATTTTGGCTTTGTAAATTAAAATCATAAATTGAAATAACAAACAAAAATAAATCTTTAAAAAAAACGTTTTCATCGGTTATTTTTTGAGAGTCTAAATAAGCCATCATTTCTTTTATTTGGTGATCAGGAATATTAATGCTTGGTTTAGATTCAACAGGGTTGTATCTATTTACATTTAAAGACATACGACTAATAGCTGTCATAAATAATCTCCTTTCACATTTTTAAACTATACCAATAATTATAAAAAAACAATAAAAACCTTATTTCCGAATTGCATTTAAATTAAAATCTTAGGCTTTTTGCAAAACAACCATGAACTGTTTAAACTATATATGTGAGATCAATTATAATTCTTTTAATAATTACACAAACCGTTTTTGGGATTCGAAATGTAATTGGCAACTATATTTTTGATGATATTGCAACAAAGACTTTACTTAAATCTAGAACCAGCTATCTCAAATCGGATGAGTCGCCTTGGCAATTCAGTACGAATGTTGCAATAAACACAAATTTTCCAAGGTTAAAGTCATATCTAAATATTAACCCAAATATAACGTTTGAAGCTGCAACAAACCATCTTGATGAGTTTAATTCAACGTCAAGAATGGTTGAATCTTATGTTGATATTTATACTGACTTTGGAATATTTTCGATTGGTAATCAACGATTAAGTTTTCAGCAAGGACAGTTTATCTCCGATGCAAGTTTTAGCTTAATTAAACGGTCTTTTTCACAATTATCCTTTCAAACATTGAATCAGCAATTAAAAATCTTT
>JAYNJH010000006.1:12416-13275 GCA_038109885.1 Candidatus Margulisiibacteriota bacterium
TGAGCGTAACTGATCCCGATTCAACCACCACTCATTTTTTTAATAAAGGCAGCTATATTATGTCATTCTCCCCCAAAGCATACTTTGATGATTTAATCAGCACCGATGTCACTATTTTTTTAATCGAAGACCATTCGGACACCTATTTTATAGGGCCAAAGCTAAAACTCAACCTTTTTGAGTCCATTCAATCCAATTTTGGATTTCAAAAATCACCCTCTCTATTTAATGGGAACCAACTTAAAAAAAATGCTTTTTACTATGACCTTGCTTATGTTAATCAATATAATTTTAGCAAGATTAAATTGGGAACTCGATACTTCAGTAGCGGAATAAATCCAAGTGACCAGTTTAGTGCCCCTTACAGCAGTGGGCATTCCTGGGATGGGTATTTAAATATTTACCAAAATAATGTTAAAAATGGATTTTCAACATCTTATCAATCAATTTATGGAGAACTGGCGTTACCTTTGTCTGGTGATCGGAGATTAATCATTGAAGGCTACTTATTTAGAAATGGTAATTTTACAGAAAACAAAGGTGCAGAAATTGATTTTTGTTTAAGTGATCAAATTTTTTCAGACAATATTATTTGGACATATAAAATTTCACAATATATTTCAGGAAATGCATCATCTCCTGGATCGGAACTCGGTATGTGGCTTGACTTCTCTGTACAAATGGATAATCGGCGATTGTAATGAATCTTGTTAATTATCGAACTGAAATCCTTTCATTATTTGAATGTCAATCATCTGGACAATGCTGTTTGGCCAGTGGCTATGTTTATGTGACTGACTCAGATATATCCGCTATGTCAAAAACCATGGGCATTTCCAAGGCGTTATTTATTTCACAG
>JAYNJH010000006.1:13285-34202 GCA_038109885.1 Candidatus Margulisiibacteriota bacterium
TTTGTTAAAAAGATTAATGGGTGGGACGTTATTGCATCTCCCAACTTTCGTCCAAAATGCTTTTTAAATACAACAAATCATTGCGAGGTTTATCATAATCGACCAAATGCATGCAGAACCTACCCTGACTGGGATAATATTTGGGATTCTGATGAACACATCGTTAAGGAAACTCAATCGTGCAAAGGACTCAAATTAGCCGTTCAAAAATTTAAAAATCAGAATTCGATCTGTTAAGAAAACGATCGATATATCCTCGATAGTCTTCTCCACAACCTTCTTTTAAAAATGTAACTAATTGATTCATGTTTCTTGCTACTTGAAGGTGGTCTCTCAATTCTGAAATTAACCCATTCCCTGCTTCAATGCCAAAACTTAAGGCACGGTTTAATAACTCTAACGCGGTTTTAGCAACATGAATTTCAAGTGTCGGATCACCTAAATATTCCTCAACAAACTGTGACTCTTTGTCCTTTATTATTTTAAGCTCATAATTTTCAAACGTAAGACTTGGGTACGTGACTAAAATTTTACAAATACGTTCATATGACGCATATATTTTTTCACCGTATGACGTCACATACGGATTTTTATGTGTTCGTTGATCGATTAATTTGAGCTGATGAAGCACTTGAGCATCCACATTTTCGTTTATTAAATACTGAACCATTTCTAATATTGGGGCCTTGGAAAAATGACCATATATTGTTTTTGCTTTATTTTGGACTGAAAATTTCATTGCCCCCCCCCATCTTCATATTTCTAATTTCCCATGAATCATAAAAAATAAACATATATTCAAAATAATTCATATTTCTGTTGCTATTTGTTAGGATAATTTAATGAAACACATTGTAATTATTCTTATATTTTGTTTATTTATTGGCTGTAAAGACACGCCCGCATTAAATCAATCCCCTCGACCGATATCTGTAGGAATGGCCCATAACTTAATTCTTCAACAATTGGGAAATAAGTCCTTTTCGATTGTTGATGTTCGCAGTTATCAGGAATTCCAATCCGGTCATATTGATCAAGCCATCCACATTAACTATCAGGATCATGATAATTTAAAAAAATTAGATCCTAAAAAAACTTACCTTTTATACTGTAAGTCTGGCCGCCGAAGTCAACTTGCTGCTGAATTTTTAAATAACCATGGGTTTAAAAATGTGTTTAATATGACTGGCGGAATCGATGCTTGGAAAATACAATTTTCGACCCTTACCCCCTCACCCTTAAATGAGTCTAACTAGTTTTTTTTAATAATTATAATTAACCAAAATATCCAGGATAATATAATTCCAATACCGCCAATAGGGGTTAGGTATGCAACCCATCGAATGCTTGTAAAAACTAATAAAAATATACTACCTGAGAAAATTAAACCAAACGAGATAAATCCTAGTGAAATTAATCTTGGCCACTGCCACTTATCATTTGTAAAAAAAAGAATGATCAGAGGAACTGCATTATAAAACAAATATTTAGCGGCGGTTTGCAATGCATTTAATGATTGAACCGACAGTTGGTCTTGCATTGCATGTTGAATAAATGCACCAGACATTATTGAAAGAACTGCGTATAAAATTCCAAATATAATAGAACTCATTATTTAATTTTAATATATTCCTAATCATTTGATAAATTAAACCGATAATAATCATAGATTAAGAAAGGGGAAATTCATGCTGAAAAAATTACTTAATACAGCTAAAAAACATTCAAAATTTGAAAACACTGTTGAATTTATACGAATTTATCTGGGTATTGGTCTATTTTTTAAGGGCGTTCACTTTATGGTTAACCCTCAAGATCTCGTTTACTTTTTAAACCAAGGACAATTAAATGTGATTGAGTCTTTTATATCGCATTATGTAATCTCAGCCCATTTAGTAGGTGGATTACTACTTACCTTTGGGCTGTTGACTCGGGTTGGTGCGTTAATTCAAATTCCTGTCCTTATTGGGGCACTTGGGATTGTCCATGCATCTGAAATGCTTTTTTCAACAAATCAAAATTTTGAATTTACGGCACTTGTGCTTTTCCTACTGGTCATTTTTTCAATTATTGGTGCTGGAAACATCTCGTTAGACCATCATATTTTAAAAGAGGATAGCGATGAAAAACCATGGATTGAAGAAAAATTAAAACAACTATTTGCAAAAGAAGGGCATTTAGCTTTAGTAAGAATATCCTCTAAAATACAACAAAAGCCAAAACGTTTAAAAAATAAAAACAATACATAATTGTTCATTTGCTTTTTTTAATGTAATTTTTAAATATGAGTATAGGTATTGCATCCGATCATGGTGGATATAGTCTTAAATCTTATATCCAATCAAATTTAACAACAATGAAATTCATTGATTACGGAACTAATACTCTGGATTCCGTTCACTACCCGCTAATTGCAGACAAACTTTGTCAGGCCATTCTTGCAGGTGATATCTCTAGAGGAATACTAATTTGTGGTACGGGAATTGGCATTAGTATTCGAGCGAATAGATACCAAGGTATTCGAGCAGCACTTGCTTTTGATGAGTTCACAGCAGAAATGGCCAAAGCTCATAATAACGCCAACATATTATGTTTAGGGGGTAGAACAACGAGTAATGACACGGCTTTAAAGCTTATTACAACATGGGCGACCACCCGTTTTGAAGGCGGCCGTCATGCGACTCGTGTAGAGCTATTGGACTCGACCACAATTAAATAGGTTCAACTTCTTTTTTATAAATCAATTCATCGCCTTGACTAATGTCAAAGAAATCAAAAATAGTTGCCAAATGCGTGATCGCCGTATGATCCATCGATGTACGAATTTTGGAGGGATCAAAAATAATTAACTCAATATCTTTCGTTTGACAATGATTAATCGATTCCATAATTAAACTTTTCCCAATCCCTTGTCCACGATAATCCGGATGAACAATCGGCCCCTCAGTTGTAACTAAATCAGGCCCATAATATGAATACTCAGAAAGTAATGGATGAAAATCCAATTGTGTTACCAACCCTAAATATCCAACGATAAAACCACAATCATTCGCGACAATAACGGTTGCCTCAGAATCAAAATAGTGTTGGAGAAAGTTAATTTGATCCGATAAAGGTTTTGTTTGAATTTCATTATTTTGTCTCAACACTTGCATCCGAAACTCAGCAATTGATTGTACTACAGTTTCCAGTGATTCCCCTTGCCAATAATCATAACTAATATCCATAGTTTAAGTGTTAAATTAAGCCAGTAAAAAGTCAATAAATATTGCTCCTTGATCAAATTTATGAGATCATAATTTCAAGGAGACTATTATGAAAAAACTATTTCTATTGCTATTTTCAGTGTTAATTATTACAGGGTCTAATGCATATTCCGCAGACAATGTTCTTCGATTTAATGCAGAGATTCCACGTTTAACCTCTTTTGAGTATGAACGTAAAGCAGGGATATTTTTACCAGGGTTAAGTGGATTTATCAATTTTGGTTCGGGATCTATTGATCTAGATGAGGTTGAAAGTGATGTTAGCGGATTAAATTTCGGTGTTCGCTACCGTGTGCCTTTCTTAGGTTATTTAAGTTTAGGGTATGGTAATCTTGATGTGAATTACTCATATGTCGAAACCGTTACTGTTGGTGCGATTAGTGCGGGTAGTACTGTTAGTGTTGATGCAAAATTTTCAGGCTTATTAATTGAATATGGTAATGAACTTGGTATTGGACCAGTAGTAGTGGGTGGAAAACTTTTCTATTTAATGGGACAACCAGATATTTCGGCTAGCGCAGATGGTACCCCAGTTTCTGATAGTGATATTGACGAGGGTGCGGCAACCATTGATGGTATTCCTGGATTTGCTGTTTACGCAGGGTTTTCTTTCTAAATCGGTTTAATTAAATTATAAATTATACTAAGGGCTGGTTATACCAGCCCTTTTTTGTTTCTTGCGGAGTTTTTTAAGCTGAGTTATCTTTTTTATATGACAACATTGCATGAAGAAACCGCTAAACGACGAACATTTGGAATTATTTCACATCCAGATGCAGGAAAAACAACCTTAACTGAAAAATTCCTATTATTTGGCGGAGCAATTCAGGTTGCAGGTGCAATTAAAGCGAAGAAGGCATCACGTCATGCCACATCAGATTTTATGGAAATTGAGAAGCAACGTGGGATATCTGTTGCAACATCTGTCATGGGGTTTGAATATAATAATCGTAAAATAAACATATTGGATACCCCAGGGCATAAAGACTTCTGTGAAGATACATACCGTACATTAACCGCTGTTGATTCAGTGATAATGGTCATTGATTCAACCAAAGGGGTTGAAGAACAAACGTTTAAATTAATGGATGTTTGTCGAATGCGGGATACCCCCATAATTACATTCATAAATAAGATGGATCGGGAAGGAATGAGCCCCATTGAGCTACTGGATAATATTGAAGAAAGTTTGAAAATTAATGTTTGCCCATTAAGCTGGCCAATTGGTTCTGGAAAAGAGTTCAAGGGCGTCTATAACATATACTCACAAGAGCTCGTCCTGTTTAAACCTCACGATAAGCAAGAGCTTCATAACGCAATAAAAATCACATCCCTTGATGATCCCCTACTTATAGAGCACATCGGCCAGATCGCTCGGGACCAATTGGTCGAAGATATGGAACTTATTCAGGTTTACCCACCGTTTAATGTTGATGATTACTTGTCGGGTATGATTACCCCTGTATTTTTTGGATCTGCATTAAATAATTTTGGTGTTAAAGAGCTGCTGGATTGTTTTATTGATATTGCACCAGCCCCTAAACATCGTGATACAAGTTCAGGTGTTATTGACCCTAATTCAAATTCTTTTTCCGGATTCATCTTTAAAATACATGCCAATATTGATCCAAAACACCGTGACCGAATTGCATTTTTAAGAATATGTTCGGGCCGTTTTGAACGACAGAAAAAATACTTTCATGTCCGAAGTAATAAATCTTTTCGAAGTGTAAATCCAACCGCTTTTTTAGCTCAATCAAAAACCGTTATTGATCATGCCTACCCCGGGGATATTATTGGGCTACATGATACCGGCAACTTAAAAATTGGAGATACATTAACCGAAGGTGACTCATTTCATTTTTTAGGCATTCCGTCATTTTCCCCCGAAATTTTTAAAATTGTTAAAAACTTAGATCCCATGAAATCGAAACAACTTAAAAAAGGGTTAGAACAATTATCAGAAGAAGGGGTTGCCCAACTTTTTTATCGTGAATCGGATGGGCAAGCCATGATTGGAACTGTTGGTGTGCTTCAATTTGATGTCATTCAATATCGACTTGAGCATGAATATCAGGCCAAATGTAGATTTGATCCCCTAAGTTATACCAAAGCCTGTTGGATTCAAAGTAACGATGATAATGCCTTAAAAGAATTTATTCGTCGACGAAAGTCACAGGTTGCAAAGGATAAGGATGGCCAATGGGTATTTTTAACAGAAACTCGTTGGAGTCTTGAGCGAGAAATTAAAGAACAAACTGATATTCAATTTGATTTCACATCAGAACATAACGCCATTAATTCGTAAAATTAATATCATCTGTCCAAACCAATTCGCTTAAAATATCTTTTAATGAAGGTGCATTATCATCTTTTTCAGATAAAATGGGTTGGTCTGATGGCCATTCGATATCGATCTCAGGGTCGTTCCACTTCATTCCACGCTCAAATGTTGGTGAATATATTTCACCACAGGCATATTCAACTTCACAGTCTGTCATTGCATAAAATCCATGGGCAAACCCTGTGGGAACGTAAAGCATATGATGATTATCAGATGATAATTCAACCCCAACAGCTTGTTTGAATGTTTTTGATTTTGGGCGGATGTCAACGGCAACATCAAAAATTTTCCCAGTTAAAACTCTTACAAATTTTGATTGTGCATAAGGCGGTAATTGAAAATGCAAACCACGCAATGTTCCTTGTTGAGATTTTGAATGATTTACTTGAACAAATCGATGATTTATTCCAATTTTAGCTAACTTTTGAGGATGAATTACCTCTTTAAAGAAGCCGCGCTCATCACCAAACACTTCAGGCACAACAATGCTAACCCCTGGAATACTTGTTTCAATCGCTTTCATAAATTAATGTTAAGATTGATCAACTTTAATCGTCAATAGTGATCTACCAATTCTTTACGGATCGATTTATAATTCAATTTATGCTCCTGAAATTCATGGCTTTTTTTCATCGATTTAAATATTTACTACCACTACCCTTTGGCCGTTTTAGCATTTTTATGGGTTTTTTACAGGTTTATTACTTATATGAAGTATTTGCAACCAATGATACTGGAGGGCTAAGTTTTACATTCAATTCTTTGGGTCTTGTACTTTGGAGTGTATTTACTGTCATGATAACCTTTCAAATTTTAGGTAGAATTTCGAAACGTCGTTGGGTTAACCTGTGCTTAACGGTTATTGGGTTAATGGTTTACACAATTGTAGCCGCTTATCACTTTGGGGCCAATGATCTTTTAAATTGGGCCGTCTTAGCTGACAATTTTTCAATTGCATTTTCTCCAGAAGCCGCCAACGTATTACTGAATTCATTGGATATACGATCACTACAATATGGACTTTATATTCTTATCCTATTTAGTTACTTTGAAATTCGCTATAAAACCGTATCGAGAATCATACCATCTCCCCTATTTTGGTCTCAACGAGTTTCTGCTATTGCAATCTACTTGTTAATTTTCATACTACCCATTAATGCATTGGACCCTCTGCTTAATTTTATGAGAACCGGTTACTTTTATTACCGTAATCAGATGGCGTTAAATATTCAGGTACCACCGAATGAATTTCCTCTGGCGCATGATTTCAAATCATCATTCCAACCGAAATTTAATGGTGATTACCCGCATATTTTTTTAATTATCGTTGAATCATTGAATGCCGATATTATTCATAAAACATCGGCTGATGGCTTAGA
Organism: Candidatus Margulisiibacteriota bacterium; assembly: GCA_038109885.1. Lineage (GTDB taxonomy): Bacteria > Margulisbacteria > Marinamargulisbacteria > UBA817 > UBA817 > UBA817. The sequence continues at coordinate 20,275 of JAYNJH010000006.1, forward strand.
GTTAACCCCTTTTCTTAATCAACTATCAAAAACAAGTGTGACAGTTTCGCCCTTCTACGGAAATTCAATCCAAACAGCTAAGGGGCATTTTGCACTGTTTTTTTCGACAATTCCAGCACTTAGTGGAAAAACATTCGTAAAACATCCTGATCTCAAGATTAAATCCATCGCTTCAATATTAGGTGAGCATGGTTACCAATCAACTGTTTTTGCAGCCCATAAAAATAAGAACTTCGATAACACAGGCCCTTTTCTGACATCGCATGGCTATAATTCATATGAAACCGTTGAGCCTTATCTAACAAAGGCCGACCAAAAAGGTCGACTTCGCTGGGGCGTAAAAGATGAACTATTTTTTAAACGTTTCTTTAATTACTTTGACCAACAAGATACAACTCATGCACCACAATTCTTTACACTTTTAACGATTGCGAATCATTTCCCATTTGATTCAATGAATGCTAATGACCGACTGATCTATCAAAACCCTGAGTCAATTCAAGATCATTATGCCAATTCGATTCGACTGGTAGATAATGGAATAAAACAATTTTATGAAGAATTAAAAAAACGTGGTCTTTATGAACATTCATTGGTAATTGTTACTGGCGACCACGCCTTTCCTTTGGGGGCACATGGAAATTATCATTTAGAAGCAGGGTATCATGAAGATTCATTTCGGATTCCATTTTTTATGACATGGCCCAACAGATTAATACCCAAAGCGATGATATCCCCTGCGTCACAAATGGATATTGCACCAACGATTCTTGATGTATTATCAATCTCAACACCCCTAACCCAGTTTCAAGGTCAATCATTATATCAGGCTAAAAAAAGTCACCCGATTTTTTTAATTCAACCTTATGCAAAACACTTTAGCGTTATTCGTTACCCTTATAAATATCGTTTTTTTTCGAAAACAGAACAAGAATTTATTTACAATCTAAGTGAGGACCCGATGGAAAACGCCTCCATTTTTGGTAAAATACCGCCCAAACTAATTCAGGATTTTCGTAAAGATTTACAAACAATATATTTAACAAATGCGCTAATTTTAAATAACCAATTATTGCCAAAATAGTATTTTTGTCATGATATACTGATTTGATGAACATAATCATCAACTTATTACTGATTTATTTATTCGTTCTAATTGGATTCATTGCAAAGCTAATTTTTAAGGATCAAATTCAAGAACGGTCTTTTATAATTATTTATATCTATTTTTTAATGCCGATCATAATGATTTGGGGAATTTTATCAAAACCATTACAGGGTGATTTATTTATGGTATCGGCTTACTTTTTACTCATCTTAATTGTGGGCTATATTTTAACCTTTACACTTAGTTACTTTATTCTAAACGATCCAAAAGATAAAGCCATAGCGACCATTACCGGGTTAATTGGTAATACAGGTAACATGGGGATCCCTTTGGGTTTGGCTATTTATGGCATTGAATCGGTTGCCTACACTGCTATGATAAATTTAGTTAACTCAATTTTTGTAATGGTTATTGGGGCTTATACTTATTCCAGAGGAAGTTATTCATTTAAGCAGTCAATTATAAATGTTTGTAAATTACCCATGATCTGGGCAAGCGTGATGGCTTTCGCAATCCATGTTCTTAATATACATATTAGTGAAGACTTTTTTCATTTTTTAGAAATGGGCGCCTATACTGGACTGGTTTTACAATTAATTATCTTTGGAATGTTTCTGGCGGCTGTTTCGTGGCATAACAGCTATCCCAAACTGGCTAGTATTACATTAACTGCTAAATTTTTGATATTGCCAGCTCTGGCTTTTGTTTGTATCCATTTTTTTCAATTAAGGCCTTTTTATGCACAAATATTAATGCTTCAGACACTGGTCCCTGTTGCTATCAATAATGTAAATCTTGCCGCACTTTATCACTGCGATCCTCATAAAGTGGCATGGGTATCATTTATTTCATTTATTTTGGCATCTTTAACGATTCCCGTGGGCATGCTTCTCTTTTAAGAGTACTCTAACCCAGCTAAAAAATCTTGAATATACTTAACGTACAACATATAAATTCAAACGATACTTTAAGTTTTCATTGCAATCCTCAGCTGCGGCATAAGTATTAAATATTCCCCATATCCTAATAAACTAATTAAGCTAAGCCCAAAATATTTATCGGTAACGATGCACTATTCCAAGCAAGCATTATCGTTGCAATAATCACAATAACTATCCTCGATATTCGCTATCGAATTCGCAGGAATAATTAAGTCTAAAAATTTATAACAATAAAAATGGTATCATTCATTTCAGTGATGTTTATTTCGATATTTGATTAAAATAGTTGTAACTGAACAATTTCACCATTGGCAGATTTTTGTTCGAATTGATTTAACCAAGCGTCAGCTTGATCAATAATTTCCTTTGGTAAACCCGCCATTTTAGCGACCATCACACCATAACTTTTTTCAGCGGCACCTTGAATTAATTTATAGGCAAATACCAGCTGATCATCCAGCTCCTTTATTTGCATTGACGCATTTTGAATTTGACTATATTTTTTACTCAACGCCGTTAGTTCATGATAGTGAGTAGCAAATAATGTTCTGGCTTTGATATGTGAAACAATGTATTCGGTAACCGCAGCTGCAATACTAACCCCATCAAATGTTGAGGTCCCACGACCTACTTCATCCAAAAGTATCAAGCTGTGCTCGTTAGCATTTTGACATATTGTAGCGGTTTCAATCATTTCAACCATAAATGTTGATTGTCCATCAGATAACTTATCGTTAGCACCAATGCGAGTAAATATTGCTGTGACCAATCCAAATGAGGCTGAATTTGCGGGCACAAAACTACCCATTTGACCTAAAATTATACAGATTGCTACACTTCGCATAACGGTGGATTTTCCAGCCATATTTGGCCCGGTAATTAACATAAATGGGTTTAATTCAGGTAGGCTTAGCGTATTTCTAATAAATGGGGATTTTTGATTTTCAGCCACCATCGGATGCCATAATCCATCCAACAATAGTTCTTTATTACCAACCTCTTTAATTGTTGGTTTCGAAAATCCAAACCGTAATGCACTTTCACCCAGTGAAATCATTACGTCAACATGCGCAATAATTTTGGCCAATGCTTGCAATGGCTCTATGTAGCGTTCAACGTGCCTTTCAAGCTCATCAAATAGTTGCTTTTCTAGTTCAGCCTGTTGAGATTGTGCATTTAATAGTATTGTTTCTTTTTCTTTCAGTTCGGGGGTAATGTATCGCTCTGCATTGGTAAGGGTTTGCTTGCGAATAAAGTTTTCAGGAACTTTATCCTTTTGAGAATTAGGAATTTCAATATAATACCCAAATACCTTATTGAACCCAACCTTTAAACTTTTAATATCCAAATCATTTTTCAATTTTGGCTCAAGCTGATTCATCCATTGACGGACATCTGAAAAGGACTGACAAAGCTGCATTAAGTCATTAGAATAAGTTGTTTGAAAAATCCCACCATCACGAACATGGGATGGCACCTCATCATTTAAAGCTGATGTTAACAGTGCTTTTAACTCATTAACCCCATCTGGAGCAGAAATTAAAGCATTTAATTGAGTTGAATATTGATTAAAACTGGCACCTAGCTGATGAATAAATTGATCAATCAAGTCTAGATGCTTCAAAGAATTAGCTAATCCTAACATATCTTTGGGGTTTTTAAAGCGAGAACATATTCGAGACAGAACACGTTCTATATCATTCATTTCTTTAACAAGTAACTGCCACTGATTTAAGGCATCATTTCGAATAACGGCTTCCACCTGTTTTTGTCGCAAATTGATTTCAGCCAAATCAATTAAGGGATAGCGAATGTAATGCCTTAAAGCTCGGGCGCCCATTGCCGTAGCTGTAAAGTTGATTTGTTTAAATAAACCATTAAATTTATCGAACAAATCCAAATGCTCAGTAACACCTGAGTCAAAAAAACAACGATCATCATTGGCAATGGCTTGAATTTTATTTACCTGAGAAAATGCGCCCTTTTGGGTATAACTCAAGTAATCCAAAAGAGCTACAATGGCCGGAAAACTAGCTGTATTTTGCTCAATTTTAAAAACAGTAAGGCTTTTAATTTTAAAATGTTGGCAAATGTAATCTTCAGCCTGGCTAATTTCATAGGGGAAAAATGGCGTAATTACTGAAGCGTTTACTTGCCCAGTCAGTTTATCATCAAGCAAGAGTTCACTCACCCCAAGCCGATGAAGTTCTGCAGATACAATGGTTAAACTTTCATAAACATCACAAAAAAACTCACCCGTTGAAATATCCACAAAGGCCAATCCAAATACGCCTCGACAACTCGAAATCGCTGCTAAATAATTGGATTTTGTCGCATCAAGTACTGGCTCTAATTGGGCCGTCCCTGGCGTCACAATCCGAACAACGGCCCTTTTTGTTGGGCCTTTAGATTCACTGGCCAATTCAACTTGTTCACAAATTGCCACCTTGTAACCAGCTCTAACCAATTTAGAAATATAAGCCTCCGCCGCATGAACCCCGCACATTGGAATACGATTTTCATCTTTACCCCGCCCCGTTAACGTCAGTCCTAAAACTGATGAGGCAATAGCCGCATCGTCAAAAAACATTTCATAAAAATCACCCAAACGAAAAAATAAAATTGAATCTTGATGCTTTTTTTTAATTGATTTGTATTGAATCATCATCGGTGTTTCAGACATAATTAACATTATAGTTCATGCTCAATAATGTGCAAGAAGCACATCTAAAATTGCGATATTTAGGTAAACATGGTAAAATATTATCATTATATTAAGTAAATTTTAATTAAAGGAGATCATTATGTCTGAATTTGGAAACGTTGGAAAAGTTGCTGGAACAGGTGGTGGCGGCATAACTGTAAGGTCAACATCTTCAGAAAAATTAATTCCTACTGGCGAAAGCCCTGATACAGTTGGTGATGGAACTCTTGTGTCATCTAATCCTGTCGGTAACCCCAGTGGCGCAGGTGATCCGCTAGCTTTAAGCACAGCCCAAGAGCTTAGTAGTTTAGGTAAAACCGATCCTACTTCGGCAAATGAAGCTCAATCAAGTCATTAATTCTATTAATTTCAAATTAGTTTGAAAAAGGCCAGTTACACTGGCCTTTTTTTATGGAAATCGGCACGGCAATTTTTTGATTACTGAATCAGAAAACTTTTTATGAATGTCATTGACAGTATCCATTTCTAGTGAGTTGGTTTGATCTTGATAGGTCATTCGGAATGATACATTTACTTCAGAACTTTGATCTTTATTAAAATAACCACAAAGTGAAATATTAGTGCAGAGATCGGGTTTCTCTGAATTCAAAATCGTCAATACATCTCCCACCAAAACACTTGAATCCATAATGTAAGTCGTATCTCTAAATGTTGCTGGATACTTTGATACTAAATCATACGTAGATGATGTGGTGATATCGAGAAAAAAATTTAAATTGAACTCAATAATAGCCGTCTCAGGTAATCGATACTTCGTTTTCATGTTGGGGTGAATAACCCCAATACTTCCAACCATTTGATTATTAACCAATATTGTTGCTGACTGGCCTGGGTGAAACCAGACACTTCCCCCTACTTTATACTCAAAAGACAAGTCAGACTGACTCATTAACTGCTCAAATAATCCTTTAACATCATAAAAGTCGACAGGATCATGATCTGATTTTAAATATGGCTGATAGTGATTTGATCCTTGAATTAAAGCTGAAAACTGCCAAGACTCGTTAAGGGCATCATCCCAAATGGGACCACAATTAAAAATTCGACACGGCATGGGATGTCGTGAACTATTAAGGCCGGCCGTCTGAATTAATGATTGAATTCCATTGGAACGCAATGTTGTTAATTCAGGTGTAATTGGATTTAATACTTTCGGCTGGTTAGGATTAATATCTGTTTCTGTAAGTGGAAATGGAATTACCTCAGTAAGGCCCAATGTGATGGCTTGTTGATTTAATTGCTTTCGTAATAACCACATTGGATTATGCTGAACTTTAACAATGGTTTCAATGGGATTGGATTTTATACCATCAATTCCAGAGAATCGACACATTTCCTCGGCAATATCAGGCCATTCGCAACAATCATCCACCCGCCAACTGGGAACTTCAATTTCAGTGCCACTAACATTGAAACCTAATGGCTTCAATCGATTGACGACATCATTTAAACTAAAGTCGGTTCCAAGGAAATGATTCATTTGATTTAAATCAAATGGGATATGGATTGACTTCACACTTAACTCTCCAGCATCAACCGGAGATTCTAATGAAATATTAGGTTGACTTACCTGTAATAATTGCACCACTCGAGCAATGGCATTTTTCATACCTGAAACATCAACGCCCTTTTCAAATCTTGACGAACTTTCAGACCGAAGCCCCAACTGCTTTGAAGTCTTTCGAATAATGGCAGCTTCAAATATAGCAGACTCTAAAATAATTTCAGTGGTCTCGCTGGTTACTGAATGTGATTGTGCCCCCATAACTCCAGCAATCGCTGCGGGGGTCCCATTTATATTAATCAACGGCATCGAACTGTTTAAAACATAGGCCTTTTCATTCAACAATGTTATATTTTGCCCATTTGTCCCTGACACAACATTAATTGTGTTAACGCCTGATGCATCAAATGCATGCAGCGGTTGACCAGTTTCTAACATCACAATATTTGTAATATCGATTAACCAGGATATCGGCCGCTGCCCAGTATAATATAAGCGGGTTTGCCAAGCTATTGGCGATTGCATATTCTTTAACCCTGAAATCTTTTGTGCTCGATAATATGAACAACTTTTGGTTTCAATGTTACAGGTTAATGATGTATTTGATGTTGGTTTTTCCAAAAATGTATTTAATGACGACGTTTGCTGAACTGAATACAGTGCATTCACTTCTCTAGCAAGCCCAATTAAACTCATCGCATCCCCACGATTTGGCAATATACAAACATCAATCACAGTATCAATCAATTCAGCATACTCAATGAAATCGTTTCCAATGGGTGCATTTTCGGGCAATACCCATACACCAGGGGATGTATCGGTTAAACCACACTCAACAGCAGAGCACATCATGCCATTGGAGGTTACTCCCCTAAGTTTAGATTTCTTTATTTTTAGGCCGCTTGCAAGCGTTGCCCCTGGTAAACTAACTGGAATTTTATCTCCTTGATTCACATTTTCTGCCGCTGTAACAATTTGTATCGGTGCTTCCTGACCAATATCAATTTGAGCAATTCGAAGACGATCTGCATCAGGGTGTGGTGAGAAAGTTAAAATGTGCCCAATAACAATGTTTGATAGGCCGGCCCCTTTGTTTTCAACCGACTCAACCTCGAAACCAATTCGATTTAAATCATCAATTAATTGATTTTCATTTGGAAACTCACAAAACTCTTTTAACCATCGTAACGAAACTAACATAATTTATTTTCCTTGCTTTAAAAAACGAATATCATTTTCATAAAAGGGGCGTATATCTGAAATACCATACTTTAACATGGCTAAACGGTCGATTCCGAGACCAAATGCAAATCCTTGATTGGCATCTGGGTCTAAATCGACAGCACGCAAAACATTGCGATGAACCATTCCTGCGCCTAAAACCTCCATCCACTCACCCGTCGATGAAAATTTAACATCTACCTCAAATGATGGTTCAGTGAATGGAAAATAGCTGGACCTGTAACGAATAGGAAAATCATCATCAAAAAATTCTTTTAAAATTTGTTCTAAAATAAATTTCAATTCGGGTAAAGTTACTTCATTATTTATATATAACCCCTCTAATTGATGAAACATTGGCGAATGAGTTCGATCTTGATCACTACGAAATACTTGCCCTGGAGCAATAATCTTAATTGGCGATTGATTCTTTTGCATGTAGCGTATTTGGACCGATGATGTGTGAGTTCTCAATACTTTATTTTCAGCTAAATAAAATGTATCATGCATGTCACGCGAGGGATGGGTTTCAGGGATATTTAATGCTTCAAAGTTATGAAACATATCTTCAATTATGGGTCCTGAAGCCACTGAAAAACCCAATGACTCACAAATGTCCACCAATTCATATTCGGCTTTACGGATCGGGTGCAGGCCACCGAATTGCGCCCGGCGTCCCGGAAGCGTGATATCGATTTTTTCGTTCATTAACTTTGCTGTCAAATCCGCTTGTGCAAGATCTGATATTTTTTGATCAATTTTAGTTAAAAAATGCACCTTTAATTCATTCATTTTTTTTCCAACCAAAGGCTTTTCTTCATTGGATGCGCTACGAATATGCTTCATAACCTCACTGATCTTGCCTTTTTTACCAAAAAAGACCTCCTTTAATTCGATAACCTCATCTTTTGTTTTTGGATCATTGATCTTTAATGATAATTCTTGATGGATATTTTCCAACTGCTCTAAAATAGACATGTGAAAATAATAGCTAATTCATGCTTATTTTACAAATTTAGCACGAATATAACACCATAAATCGTTAAATTAGTCGCCAACGCTGTATTGCCCATTTGATTAGTTCAGATTAAAATTTTCAATATGGGTGAGTTTAAGTTACTAAATCAAAAAAATGAATTTCATACTGATGTTGTTTCAGTCATGCTTGATAAAGCAAAAATAAATCGGTATAAAACCGTTCATGATTATTGTAAAACTCAAAAACTTAAACTTGATGAATCCCAACTTAAATTATTTACTAAAAAACTTGAAAAGCTACTTTATGATCAAGTGTTTTATTATGCTCATTTAATGTACCATTATATGGAAGTATCTGGAGATTGGGGTGAACCTGGTGAACAACAGGTAAAAATCACATTTTGCCGAAACCTGCTTAACGTGGACCCAAAAGTTCATTTGGATATGAACCATGCAAATGAATTTAACACAAAAGTCAAAGAGACTATTCAAAAATTAAAAATTAATACAATTTCAGTTGAAACTGCAAAAAAAGAGCTTCGTTTTTATAAGTTCACTATTTTTGGAAAACAGTTTGAATTATTCAGAAGCAATGATTTAAACCGATTTTTAAAGTTTGCTGTATCGGATAAATTCCTTCACACCGGTCAATATGGAAGCCAAATGGAAATCATTTATGGTCGTGGCAAGGTTAAATCTTATCATGGCTACAATGTTACATTTGTCCAAAAAGAATTTATTCGCACACCTAATAATGTAATGTCCATGGCCGCAATTATTGGGCATCAAAATATCTATATACGGCTAGAGTCATTATCAACTATTTTTGCTCAGAAATGGATTCAAATATTTGATTATAATGAATTTGAAATGTTAACTATTCATGGGGACCCATATTGGAATATTGCCGAAGGCATAAAGCAAAAAGTTTTAGAACTTTATAATATTCAAACCAAAGCGCAGCTCATTGAAAATGAAAAAACCTTTGTTAATGATATGTCTGAAACCATTTTGTACCACGAACTTGGTCATGGAATCATTCAACACCAAATCCTACCATTTGAATTGGGGGCCATTGGTGAAGCGACAAAGATATTTGGTGAAAATATTTATACCGCTATTCTTGAATTTTTGGCTGATTTTTCGCCAACACATAATAAATTAAAAGGCCCGATTCAAAATATAATTGATATTAGTAAACGTGATCGAAGCCGAGCCAAACGCATGTACTTAATGTATATGTCAGATACATGGTTTTATAATACGGATGATGAATACATGTATACTTATTCTGACTTGATGACATTAATTTTAATGCGTTATTTAACCAAAGATGACATCAACTTTGATCTGATGGAAAAGGAATTAACTTACTCTCCAGATCTTCCTAAATCTAAATCACACTTTGATCGGATTATTTCACTATATAAAAGCGATATTCAAGAACTTAAAACCATTTGTGAAAATGCAACATTTTTAATCAATTCACAAGATTTGAAATACAAAAATATACGTGCATTTTTAATTGAAGAATTTAAAAAGAATGATGGCTTTGTTCATGTTGATACTTATGAGTTCTTGGTCCCATATTGGACGAATGTTTTAGGCTATGTTCAATCCATTTCAAATTCCAAGCAAATCGTAAAAGATTATTTTTCACAACAACAAGAAAAGATTATGAAAAAAATAATGGTCCTATCTTGTGGCAAAGAAAAAGCACAATCATACCAATTTGATCATCGGTTATACATTAAAGATCGTATGGTTGAATTGGAAATCCTTGCAATTAATGCCTAGTTAAAAATAATTTGGTTTATATATTGATCCATCTTATCTAAAACTTTTCCTGTTCACAATGCAACACAAGAAAGTGGATAATCTGCAAACATTAAGTTAAACCCCATCTGCTTAATTATAAAATTTTCTAAACAATGAAATAAAGCGCCACCTCCGGTTAATGTGATACCATTACCAAAAATATCGGAAGATAGCTCGGGAGGGGTAAGTTCAAGAGTGCGTCGTATTGCAGAAACAATTGCCATAACAGGCTCTTCAATTGAATCCCTTATTTCCATAGAAGATAATGTAAATGTTTTGGGTAACCCTGTTAGTAAATCACGACCCGTAACTTCAATTTGACGTTCTTTCTTAAACGGAAGAACTGACCCAACTTCACACTTAATTCGTTCCGCAAATCGATCCCCAATTAATAGATTATAGTTTTTACGACAATGATTAATAATTGTCTGATCTATTTCATCACCAGCAATTCGGATGGACTCTGAAACAACAATTCCACCAAGAGATATTACGGCAACTTCAGTTGTTCCACCACCAATATCAACAACCAAACGTCCTGAGGGCTCAAAAACATCGTGACCTGCACCAATAGCTGCGGCCATTGGCTCCTCAATCAAAAAACATTGCTTTGCACCTGCCATTGTTGCGGCATCTAGGACAGCACGCCGTTCGACACTTGTAATACCATATGGAATTCCAATCAATAACCGAATTTTTTTTAGTAATGGGACCTTGGACAAATTTAAAAAATGACGAATCATTGCCTCAGTGGTTTGATAGTCCGATATAACACCATCTCGCAATGGACGAATTGCAATAATCGATGCCGGTGTCTTACCAACCATTTCATAAGCTAAATCGCCAATTGATAAAACGGTTTGCGATTGTTGATCAAATGCAACAACACTGGGCTCACGAATAATGATTCCATGATTTTCCTTATAGACAACACTGTTTGCTGTCCCTAAATCAATACCGATATCGCACCGTCGTGCACCTAAAAAACGTTTAAACATTTTTAGACTATACCACAGCTACTAAATAATTTTAATAATCTCTTAATTGGTAACCCCATTACTGTGAAATAATCCCCTGAATAATGTGTTAAAAATGAAGGATTATCTTGAATTCCATACGCCCCCGCCTTGTCTAATGGCGTCTTGGACATAATATAGTGCCTAAGATCCTTATTCGGAACTGATTTAAAATAAACCATCGCATAATCGATGCAATACATTATCGCTTTCTTCCTATGATTTGAAAGGACACAAACAGATATCACTTGATGCCTTTTCCCTAATAATGTACTTAACATTTTAAAAGCATCGTCTTCATTCATTGGCTTACCTAACACTTCATTTTGATACGTTACCACAGTGTCAGCCGTTAAAACCCACCCATCAATTGAGGCGGCGGAAACCGTTGATTTTAGATGAGCTAATCGCGCCGCATAGGCCAGTGGGGATTCAAAACTCCAGCGCTCCGGTTCATCTTCCAAATGATTCTGAACCGTTTTAAAATTCACATTAAATTCAGTTAGAATCGCATGCCGTCGTGGAGAACTTGAACACAAGTAAACCCCACTAAATGTCATTTAGTTTACAGATATAAACGAGGAAATATTTTTCTTCTTCAGCTGGCTTACTAGAATCTGTGCAGATTCTTGTGAGGAAAATGCGCCCAACTGAACTTTATATGATATTTTATTTGAAGCCGACGTTAATGACCAAACATACCCATTAAATCCTAACGACTTGATGCGTTGAAGCTCGCGATTTGCATTATTGAAATTTGAGAAACTACCTGCAATGACACGATAGATGACCTTTTTTGTTGGGGCACTTACTTTAACAGGCTGACTTGAATTAATTGAACTAGGCTTCGAAGAAACCGGAGACCTTTTTTCTACCACTTGGGGTTCTATTTTAACAGGTAATGTTTCTATAGCTGGATTTAATTCAGGGGTTTTAATTTCAATTTTTACGTTCACATCATCTTCAGGTAGTGCATTCCAGGTATTGTTATTGACCTCTTCCATAATGACATCCAACGGTTTTTCTTCAACGCTGACTGAATCAACTTTATCAATATTTATAATAGCTTTGCCTATTTCTAAGATACCAAAGGTTAACATAATCACACCCACCAGACCAACCAATGATACAATGATGGTTTTACGCCAACTAAACTTATATTGCTCTTTTTGAGTTAAAACATCCCCTACCCCATCATTAAACTCAAGCTCTTCCTTGATATTAATATTATCGAGATCTTCGTGATTCATGCTTGAATTATAGCACAGTTGCTAATTTGTAAAAAATAAAAGTTTTTCTTTATAATATGATTATTATGTCTTCGCTTCACATCATGCATACAACACTGCCCTCATCATTTGATATTACTCCATTTTCAACGCAATTACTGGCTAGTCAACTTGTTGCCTGCATTCAAGTTATTCCTGGAATTGAAAGTCATTATATTTGGAATGATCGTAAGGAAGTAAGTCAAGAATCATTAATAATTATCAAATTCTCAGCAAAATATTTATCTGATTTAGATAAATTGATTCGAAAACTGCATCCTTATGATACACCTGAACTTATTGTGATTGAGCCAAATTGGGTTAGCCAGGATTACCTGAACTGGGCCAACCAACTATTCCGTTAAAAACTCATCGGCAATGATGCTATTATCAGGTGATTCAATTTTATCAAGAATAGCAGATTCTGTTGCAGATTTTTCATCAATTAACATATTAACTTTGGTTAGCCGATAACGATCATTTGAAGCTTCCAATGCTGTCTTTAGATAATCTAAAACGACCAGAGAAGATGCCTCATTTATTAATTTGTCATACTGAGCATCTCGTTTTGTAGAAAAATTTTGTTCATCATATATTTTTGCCAAAAGCAGATGAATTTCAGGTAATACGATGGTATCAGATACCAATGACTCTTTTATCTCAGCTTTTAAAAGTGACTGTTTAGCTGAAGCGACATCGCCTTTCATCAACTGTATTTTTGCAATATTTAAATTGGGATATGGATTGGAGGGATCAAGAGAAACTGAACCTTGATACGCCATAATAGCATCGTCAAAACGACCCTCGCGCTTAAATTTTAGCGCCCTTAAGTTTGGGTTTAAAATTTTCATTTCACGACCCTGCTGAATGTCTGTCATATAATCAAAAAGTGTAATCTTCCCCCAACTATCTAAAAGTTGCTCTTGGGTTAGTTGCTTAGATTCATCGACTGATCGCTTAGACTTGAGTTCAATAATATGGTAACCATTTAACGTTTTTATGGGTTGAGAAATTTCATTTGCGGTTAGCGTCACCAATGCCCTAGCAATGTTTGGGGTTAACTGATTAATGGTAACCCAAGTATAGCCTGGGGCATCTTTTAACAAAGGGTATTGCTGAAGTACCGCTTGATCAAATGATTCACTATCAGAAATTGATTGACGAATTTTGGTCACATTTTGAAAAAGGGTTTCATCCTCAATTACTGTATTAGCAGAAGAGAACTTTGAAATAAACAGATCTTTTACTTGATACTCCTCATTTAAATATTCAATATCTGAGGGAGTTAAGGACACTGAGGCTTGAAGCGCTTGTCGTGTTTTGGACGCAATAATGTCATTTTTAAGTTG
>JAYNJH010000006.1:34212-42038 GCA_038109885.1 Candidatus Margulisiibacteriota bacterium
GTTTTAACATAGCATCATAAGACCCCCCCGCATTTAAAATGGCGTCTTTAAGTTCTTTCTTTGAAGTGACTTTAAATTGGTCCATTACTGAAAATAATGCGGTATTAATTTCGGCTCGTTTCACCTTAACATTCTGAGCCAAGCCTATCTCCAATAAAAGCGTATTTTCAATTGCACGGTTTAATGCATTTAATTGAATAATCTCAAGAATATTTTCATCCACTTTTAAATCTTTTGGTAAACTGGCCCCCATCCGCTGCAATTCCAATTGATATACCTGTTCAGTAACCGATAAATCACCAATAACTGCAATGGCCGATTGACGATTCATCTGCTTTTGCTGAGTGTCTCTGGATGATTTAAATGAATCATTAAAAAATATCACACCTAAAAACGTTGTAACTACAAAAGAGATGATGATCCCATAAACTATTTTCACACTATTATTTCTTAAAAAACTTAACATACTTCCCTCACTTTAAACTTTTTGATACGGATATGTAGGCACCTAGCATCCCGATAAATGCACCTGACAATAAAACAAAGCCATAAATATAAAATAACGTTGAGTGATTTGAAATGAAAGGAAAAAATGGCATTTTTTCGATTAATTGATAAATTATAATTGAATATGAAAAATATAAGAAGCCAACCGCAATGGTTGCTCCAAAAACACCAATAATAAAGCCCTCAATTAAAAATGGGCCCTTAATAAATCGATTGGTTGCCCCAACCAACTGCATAATACTAATTTCTTCATCTCGTGCCATGACGGTTAAGCGAATTGTATTCACTATTATAAAAAGGGACGCCAAGATTAATAATGCAATTAATGACCAACCTGAAACAAACATTACTCGCCGAAAGATTTCGACTCTATTTGCTAACTCACCGCCATAGACAATGTCATCGATAATTGTATCAAAACGCTTTATATATAAAATAATTGAGTTTAAATCCTTGGCTCGATTTAATTGTAAATTTAAGGAATGAGGTAAAGGATTTTCGGAAATGTATTCTTTTAAATTCAGATGAGAATAATTATCCTGAAATTTATTCCATGCTGTAGCATTATTTATAAATACAACATCTTTAACCCCATCGATCGATTTTAATTTTCGTCGAAATAATTGAATGTCTTCAACTGTTAAATTTGATTTTAAAAATAATCGTATCTCTAACCGAGATACAATATCTTGGGTTACCTTTCCAAGGTTCGCAGAAATTAACATGAATAATCCAAGAATTATTAAAGTAACGGAGACTGTTGCAATTGCAATCAGTGTCATTAATGTTGATCGTTTAAAACCAATGAAGGTTTCTTTAAGAAAAAAAATGAAGGTATTAAAATTTGTCATTCTACGTAAGTTCCTAACACTTGATCTCTAGATAAGCGGCCCTTTTCAACGGCAATCACTCGCTTTGGAATACCATCCACTATTTCAGTGTCATGAGTAGCCATGATAACGGTTGTATTATGAGCGTTGATTTTTGTGAGTAGATGAACAATCTCCCAAGAGGTTTCCGGATCTAAATTCCCTGTTGGCTCATCACATAGCAAGATTGACGGCTGATTAACAATGGCTCTGGCAATGCAAATTTTCTGTTGTTCACCCCCAGATAACTCTCGAGGATAATGATGACTTTTTCCAATTAATCCAACCAGATCTAATGCATAGTTGACCTGTTGCTTAATTTTTTTTGGTGGCACATGCATTACATGAAGAGCGAAAGCTACATTTTCGTAGACAGTTCGGCGGGGCAACAATTTATAATCTTGAAAAATCATACCTATATTTCGTCGATAGTAAGGAATTTGAGATTCGATAAGTTGTCCTAAAATATATTTATCAATTACAATTTCACCTGAGGTTACTTGTTCTTCCATAAAAACAAGTCTCAACATCGTTGATTTTCCTGCCCCCGAAGGACCAATTAAATACACAAATTCATTCTCAGGAACGACTAAATTAATTTTATCTAGCGCTTTAAACCCGTTTGGATATGTTTTAGTTACACTTTTAAATGAAATCATTGGTTGGCGGTTGTTACAGCAAGCGATGATTTAATCTTTACAGCAATACTGTGTGTCTCAAACCCAAAATACCGTTTAAGGTCTTCGCCTTTAGCACTTAATCCAAATGTATCCACAGCTATTGAAACTCCATTACTGCCAACAAAACGCTCCCAGCCAAATGACGTTGCAGCTTCGATAGAGACCTTTAATTGAGACGTTCCAATAATACGTTTTTGATATTCTGCATCTTGTTTATGAAATACCTCCCAAGATAATAATGATACTACCCGTGCGGAAATCCCATCCTTACTTAAACGATCGCTGACATCAAGCGCCAAAGCACATTCGGAACCTGTTGCGAAGATCGTGACATCTGCAGCTTCAATTTCTTTTAAAACATACCCGCCTTTAATTGCCTGCTCATAATTTGAGGATTCTAAAGATTTTATATTTTGACGAGATAATACCACTGCAGTTGGTTGTGATGAAGTCATTGCAAGATACCAACTTGCCTTCACCTCAGTTTCATCTGCAGGACGGCACACATTTAAATTTGGCATTGCACGTAATGATGCTAACTGCTCAATGGGTTGATGGGTTGGGCCATCTTCCCCTAAGAAGATAGAATCATGTGTAAATTGATACATTACTGGAATATTCATTAAAGCACTCAATCGTATTGCATTTCTCATATAATCCGAAAAAATCAAAAATGTTCCCACGTATGGCCGAAACATTTTAGTTAATACCATCCCTGAGGCAATTGAGGCCATTGCAAACTCTCGTACGCCGTACTTAATGTTTCGGCCGCTAAAATCGCTTGAAGAGATCGATGAATAATTATTCAAAAACGTATTGTCCGAACATGATAAATCCGCTGAACCACCAATTAAATTCGGCACTTTTTGTGCCAGCTGCTGTAAGCACTGTGAGGATTGAGACCGTGTGGCTTTATTCTGAACAATTTCAAGCTCTTTAATATAATGATATAAGTCATCTTTATTTACTGGAGATGCATAGGCATCAAATAAATCTGCTTGATCTAAATTTTTAGCACGCCAATTAAAAAAGGATTCTTGCCAACTTAAATAGTGTTTCTTTTGTTTTAATTCATGCGCTTCAAAAAAGAATTTCACTTCTGATGGCACATAAAACTCAGGGGTTTCAGGAATTCCTAAATTTGACTTTACCTTAATGACCTCTTCGTTTCCTAAAGGTTTCCCATGAACTTCAGATGTTCCTTCATAACTTGGGGAGCCCTTTCCAATGGTAGTTTTGGCAATAATTAATGATGGCCTGGACGCTGCCTTAGCTTTTTCAACGGCGCTTTGTATTAGTTGAAACGAATGCCCATTAATTGTTTGAACAAACCATCCATAGGCTTCGTAACGCTGTTTAACATCTTCTGAAATACACTCTGATGTTGGGCCATCCAAACAAATATCATTTGAATCGTAAATTAAAATCATATTGTCTAGGTTTAAATGCCCGGCAAATGACGACGCCTCTGCAGAAACGCCCTCCATAATACAACCATCGCCAGCCAGAACAAATACATTTGAATCGAACATACTTCCAGTATCATTTGACTTAAATTTTTCTTTTAAAATTTTTAATCCCAATGCCATTCCCACCGCAGAGGAAATCCCCTGCCCCAGTGGTCCCGTGGTTGTCTCAACACCTTCCATTTCTCCATATTCAGGATGCCCCGCTGTTTTGGAATGCAGTTGTCGAAAATTTTTCAGATCATCTAGACTGACATCAAAGCCGGCTAAGTGTAAGGATGAATACAACCCCATTGAACCATGCCCCGCCGATAAAACAAACCGATCTCGATTGATCCAATTTGGATCATTAATGTTATATCTTAATTCATGAGCATACAAATACGTGAAAATTTCAGCACACCCTAAAGGTAATCCCGGGTGCCCTGAATTGGCTTTATCAATGGCATCCATCGATAAACCTCGAATAGTATTTGCAATTAATGTCAGTAATTTTTCATTCATTATCATTGATTTAATTCCTTTAATAAATTGACTCGGTCATTCCAACTAATTACATCATTGAACACAATAAAAATCATGAGTGTAATAAGAGCAATTGCGGCCGAGTTATTTATAAATGTTTCTACGTTTTTACTTAATGGCTTACCCCGAAGTGTTTCTATAAGTAAAAACATTAAATGACCTCCATCCAATACAGGAAAAGGCAATAAATTAATGACGCCTAAACTAATACTAATAAATGCCATTAGGTTAAAAAAGGTTACTAAACTTTGCTGCATTTGCGTGGAGGCAATCTGAATAATTCCGACGGGGCCAGCTAAATCGTTTACATTTGCCTGCCCTGAAATTAACAACTTTATACCTTGAAGAGATTGTTGAATTGTTTTGAAGGTCTTGCTCCAACCAGTGATAATTGAGTTTAATAAGCCCAGCTTGGTTTTAATTGTTGAAAAAGAAACCCCTATTTGGTAATGCCCTTGATCAGTCGATTCTGCTGCAAGGGTAATGGTTTCTTCATTGCCATCACGTAAAAACTTAAGCTCAAATGGTTCCCCATCAGATGATTTAACAAAACCAATAAAGTCATTGGACAAGTCCTCGATTGGACTTCCATTAATGTGCGTTACTTGATCACCAACCATTAGCCCACTCTCTTGTGCAGGTGATCCCTCTAAAATTAGATTTATTTCAGGGGATAACGTTATATTTCCGACAAAAAAAGAAATAGATGTAAAAATAAGGAACCCCAAAACCACATTCATAAATGAACCTGCAAACAAAATAATTGCTTTATCCAAGGCACTTTTTTCACGATAATCTTCTTCGATGGAGCAATCCTCCAAATCATCTAAACCTTTGGCTTTTACAAAGCCGCCAAAGGGTAGTAAACGCAATGAATACATTGTTTCCCCCAAATGAAAAGAGAATAATTTGGGGCCCATACCAATCGCAAACTCCGTTACGCCAACTTTTGCTTTCTTGGCCGCAAGAAGATGCCCAAGCTCATGAATAAATATAACAAAACCAAGAGCAAGAAGTGTAATTAATATTGGCATATAGTTATATTATCGAAGAGATTCATTATTGTCATCTCCTTGCATTGATTCTGAATTAAATAATATTACCCGTGATTTCAAAAATGCTTCATTCACGGTGGCCTTAATATCATTTACGGTTATTTTATTCAGTTCGCTTTCAATTTCTTGCACTGAAGGAATATAATGTAACCGAGTCCAATACTCATTAAACTCACCTGGCCGAGACGCTAAATCTTGACGATTAGATAGACGATTAAACAAAACTTGTGATTTGGCCAAGACTAATTGCTCCTGACTAATATCCGTTCGAATCTCTTTAAATGATTGAGAGATTATTTTATTGACCAGGGCGACCTGACTTGGTTCTGTTAGGGCATAAGTTAGTAAGAAATCCTGATCTTTAAATCGCATTGGCACCGTATGGACAACGTAAACAAGTTCTTCACCACGTAGGCGAGAATGTAGAAGACCTGAAGGATATCTCATTCCTGACAAAATGGCATCAACCAATTGGATGCGCAACCACTGATTTAATGAATTGAGTTGAATTTTAAGAGGACTTAAATGTAAAACAACGCCTACGGGTTGCGTTAGACTCAATGATTCAAGCTCTGTCCTTGCTAACTCTGGCACTAAAATATGATCCACTTCCATTGCCCTTTGAATTGGTAACGCATTGACTACTCTTGTTTCAATCGGCTCTGGGTTTTTTGATTGTATGATGACAGTGATATTGGACGAGGTTCGACGAGCATTAATATAATTTAAAACATCATTTAGAGTGATGTTATTAACAGAGTCTAGCGTTCCTTTAATGGGGTTTTGATATGGTGACCCATCCGCAAAAACAACTTGCTTTAGCTTTATAAATGCATCTTCAAACCAGGATTCCTCAACTTTTTGGATACTTTTAATTAAACGCAACTTTGTTTCTTCAAAAATATCAGGATCAACATCAAATGAATTTATTGCCTGCATGAATAATGGCAATAGCTGGTCTTGATCAACGTTTAATGCTGTTAAAGATACGGTTAAATTGTTATGAGATAGTGATGATGAAATGCTCGCCCCCCTAGATTCAAATTGATTTTGAAAATGATCTCTTGTTATTCCCTTTATTTTTTTCCCAATCAATTGTGAGGTTAAAAAACCAAGCCCTTCTTTCCCTTGCGGGTCCTTTGTAATTCCGCCCTCAAACTGAATTGATACTTGAAAAATCGTATCATTTGATTCCGGTATTGTTATTACTACAATGTTATTTTTAGTTGTTATTTTCACTGGCGCTAGTACTTGATTGGCTATCTTAGCGGTTGTGCTTTGCTTGTTTTTGAAATGATATACTTGGCGTTTTTTAGGAGTTAAGTACCTTTTCACAATTTGGTTTATGTCATGTGAGTTCACAGACTTAAATTGATTGGCATAATATCTAAAAAACAAAGGGTTTTGCCCCATCATCATAGATTGCCCCACCTCTTTGATGTAACCATCGAGAGATCGGGAATTTAAATCATACTCATTTTGCTTTTGTGTTTTTGCTTTTTTTAGTATTGATTTTGGTAAACGTTGAAATTCAAATTGATCAATAAAACGTTGCGTTTTCTCAACGATACTTTCCAGTGGCGCATCCGTTTCTATGTTTATTTCAAAATAACCATAATCCGCCATGGGGGTAATTGAATTCACTGAAATTGATGTTGCAAGTTTTTGATTTGTTACAAACGCTTTGTATAGCAATGACTGTTCCCCATTACCTAATATGTAAGCAAATAAGTCCAATGGATAAACATCATCACCATAAAATGATGTTATTGGATAACGAATAACAACCCGATTTGATTTTAAGGATTTAAGCTCAACTTCCTGCTGAGATGATGATAAAACTCGACTTCCATTGGCATGATATCGCAATGGGGCTGCCAGTTTAGGCAACGAGCCAAATGACGACTCAACTTGTTTTAAAATTATATTTTCAGAAACATTTCCACCAACCACAACCACTAAATTTTCAGGAACATAATGTGAAGAATAAAATGATCTTAAATCATCCGAGGATGTTTTTAGGAATTGGTCTTTATAGCCAATTACTGGATAACGATAGGGACTATCTTTATAAAATCGGGTTTGGACCTCTTGATAAATTTGACGAAACACATTGTTATTAGCACGATCCATTTCCTTAAGAATGACCCCCTTCTCACGCTTATATTCATCTATGGACCAATTTGCTGATGAAACCCATTCGTATAAAACCTCTAATGCAACATTGGTGTCTTTTGCAGGCGACTTAATATAGTAAGCCGTATGATCATACGTTGTGTAAGCATTACTTGCACCACCTAATCCATCAATAATTGATCGGTATTCGGACTCGTCTCGATACCCTGTGGTACCACCCGCAACTAAGTGTTCTAAAAAGTGAGATAATCCCGCCCCCATCCATGGGGTCTCAAATAATGAGCCTGTTCGAACAAATACATAACTAGAATTTATGGCGGCCAAAGGATCAACCACGGTTACAAGCGTAACGCCATTTTTTAAGTGATGTACTTTTGGTTCAACAAACCCAAAACTGGATTGATTAAAAGCAAATAATAAAAGTACGATTAAAAATAATTTTCTCATGGTTTTATAGTTACAAAATTAAATTAAAAATGCTACCGCTTATTTACGATTATTTTATTGAAAAATAAACTATGGTATTATTTTCAGATATTGCCGAGGTGGTGGAATTGGTAGACACGCTAGCTTGAGGGGCTAGTGGGC
>JAYNJH010000007.1:0-7495 GCA_038109885.1 Candidatus Margulisiibacteriota bacterium
AAATATAGAGCATTAGAAATTAATTAAAATCACAAAATTTAAATCCTTTGTTTTTTTCCCAGAGCAAGTAATTCCCAGACAAATCACTCCAGTCTCCTAGTACATATCTATGAAAATTAAAATCACCAATGACATGTTCATGAATATTTTTTCGATGCGTGTGACCATGAATCACGTGGGGTACAAAATTATATTTTTTTACTGTATCAGCTAATGTATTTAAAAGTTTTTCCTTATATTCTTGATGTCTTTCTAAATTACTTTCCGGATGTCCTATTAACTTTAACCCAGATTGATCAAACACTACATCACATTTTTGATTTAAAATACCCCCTGTAAATTTAGGCCCAAATACGACCAACTTTGCAGCTTCCCCATGTGGGCTTACAAGATTGGGGGTATTTCGAACATCAACCTGATAAAGTTGGCTTTTGCTAGAATCATACATTAAGTTTGAACCCTGCCCATCTCCATGCACACAGGTAACTGCTTTTTTTGAACAAAATAATTTCGGAAATTCTAAAAAAAGTTCTGGTAAAAAATGTCTAGGGTTCGGATACTGTTTACTATTAAATCTAAATGATGGTTTATCTACCATAGCTCCAATTGTTTCTAAGCCAGTTTCGGAATCAGTTTCCGACACGGGTTCTTTCAATGCATCTTTTAAGGAGACGGTTTTTAAATCGCTTAATACATTATTCAATTGCTCAAAACGAGTTGTCATTTTTCCAACAAATTGATCATAATCATTTTGTTGATATTTGTCTTCAGTTAGGTCCATAGATGCAATATTAAGCTGAAAATCTGTCATGTCTTCTAAATAAGATTTAGATACATCAACTAATTCTTCCATGTTAGCGTTGGGATCACTAATGACATCGCATAAATCTTTGGCTCCATCAGCAACTTGGCTTAAGGCAAATGTCGCTTCCACTGATGAATTTTCCATTGATCTATTCATACGATTTATTGATGTTTTTAAATTATGTTCAATGCCTCTTTCCGATGCTAATGATTGGATACTCTCATCTGACGAATCATCATCGCTTTCATATTGAGATCGATTTGATTCAATACTTTCATGATCTGTCGAATTGGGTGATTCCTCTTCAGCTAAACCTTTGTTTGGATTGGGAAATTCAACAACAACACCCAATTGGTAAACAGGCATTCGGTATCGTTTTGATAGTTCAGCTGCTTTTTCTATATTAACTTTTCCCTGAAGATCAGGATGATTTAATAACGGAATATTTCCCGCTTGTTGGTTAAGAATCGCCTCAGTTTCTTTAAATTGTTGTTTCCAATTATGGCCCTTTAAAGTTGCATCAGTACTATGAAAATACTTCATAAAGAAACGTTTATTTGTCTTTTTATTATAAATAATTATGTTGACGGACCCTGAGCCGCCGCCACAAATTTTTGTAATCTCAAATCCTTTTGGAATTCTTATGGATTTACCATCAGGTAATTTGTCTGATAGTTTTTGATTTCCATCTGAAAACTCTCGATCTTGTTCAGTTAACTCAAATGATACAAGCCCTTTTGATGCTTTGCCTGAAACAGCATCCGGATCATATGCATAGCCAATTGGCTTAGTCAAATTCGATGTGTCCTGTGTGTCCCGTTGTATTTGATTAACTAAGTTTTGAAATTTTATTGCAATTTCTTTATTGTAAGGTAGTTTCGATAAATCATCTTTGCTAAAAAGTTCTTCTATACTACCAAAGTGTTCATTCCATAATAAATTTAGGTTTCTTGCATCGGATTTATTAAATGGTTGGTTAGGTTTGTCAGGCTGCGGTTCTAACTTTGACTTATGTTCCTGGAGTTGCCGTTCTATCTTTGATTGTTCGGATTCAGAAAGAGTTTGTAGTTTTTCTGTAAATACGTCTAATTTACCCTTAATCATCTCAAGAATAGCTGTTTCAGATAAATTTCTACCTGTAGGTAACTTTGTTGAATTTCTGAATTGTGGTTGATTTTCAGGTATTTTTGAGCCAATATTATTCATAACCCCTCCTAACTTTTTACTATACCCATTTAACTGGGGTTTAAAACATAAAAATTTTTTCTGCCACTTGTTCGATAAAGGATTCATTCGGTAGAGCGTTTTATTAATATTTGATCCCACATAATCATTGTTTATGTTAAAATATCTGATGATGAAGAGTAACATTACAGTAATTATGACACGAGCCAAAGGTCGCCCTTGGAACATTAGTATCTCTGTAATGTCTTTCCGGATACTACTTATTTTATTCACTTTATTTTTTATGATTGGTAGTGCATCATTGTTTTTTAATTTTAAGATGATCCCAAATTATCTTAATTCACAAGGGAATGATACTTATTCAAAAGAGCAACAAGAAGTTATAAATACATTATCCGATGAAGTTCAATCTTTGCGTAAGATGATGGAAGAACTGATTCGTAAGGAAGAAGAAATTCGACAGGATTTAGGACGACCTAAATATCGAAAACTTTCTTTGCGCCGGTTGATTCGATCTAAAGAGCGTCAATTTGCTCGTCAGTATCCAGATCACAAAGATGCTCAGTCGTTGGGATTGTATGAACTTTCAAGCCAAATGTCTTTTTTGAAAAACCATGTGGTTATGATGGAAAAAAAAATGCGCCGGCATGTGAGTGTTTTTGATCAATATGTGGACTGGTTTCATGAAACCCCATCAATTTGGCCGGTTTATGGCTATATTCGGTCTGGGTATGGTTGGCGAACACATCCCCTAAAGCGCTCGAGACAGTTTCATAAAGGGATTGATATTCCTGCCTGGATTGGGGCTCCAGTTCAGGCCACAGCTGATGGATATGTTGAATTTTCAGGCTGGGGGGGTGGGTATGGTTGGATGGTGGTATTGTCGCATAAATTTGGTATTAAAACATTTTATGCCCATTTATCAGAGGTAGAGGTTCGGCAAGGGGTTCGGGTAAATAAAGGGCAAATTATTGGTAAGATTGGTACCAGTGGTTTATCTACGGGGCCTCACGTGCATTATGAAATTCGTCACCGTCGACAAGCATTAGAACCAACCCAATTTCTGAATTTGGATCTATTTACAGCGGTTTCTAAACTGTGGTAGATTTCTAATAGGTTATGAAGCAAACAAAAGAAGTTGTATCGTACTTGGGCCCTAACACCGCACTGGAGGGTGAAATTCATTCCAATGGTGATTTACATATTGATGGTAAGTTTTCTGGAAATATTGTTTGTAACGGAGATTTAATTATAGGGCATCAAAGTAAGGTTTTGGGATCCATTAAAGCAAGATGTGTTTTAATTTCAGGTTATTTTAAAGGTGATATAGATGCAGTTGAATCTTTAGAAATCTTTGAAACCGGTCATGTGGAAGGTGATTTGAAAGGAATCAAGCTTCATATTCATGAGGGGGGTATTTATAAAGGAAAGGTCAATATGGATGTTATACAATCGGATTCCATTTATGAAGGAACCTTTCAAGTGATCCAAAAGTAAGGCCTTGAGTTTTACATTATCTATTTGTTCGATTCCAATTGGGCATGCTGATGATATTACTAAGCGAGTAAAAAATTGTTTAAGTGATGTATGTTATATTTTTTGTGAAGATACACGTGTTACAAAGCTTTTTTTAGTACAGCAAGGGATTTGGCATCAGCAACAATTAATTCGTATGGATCAGTTTCAAGAAAAACGTTCATTTAAAGCATTTGATCAATCTATTGCATTGGGAAATGTTGCTTATATAACGGATGCCGGGTCTCCAAACATTTCGGATCCAGGTGCGTTATTGGTTTCCCATGCTCGTCAGCAAAATATTCCTATTCAAGTTTTGGGTGGTATATCATCGTTGACAACATTTATGAGTGGGGCTGGTGTGTTATGTAATGAATTTTATTTTGGCGGTTTTTTTCCAAAAAAAACAAGTGCAATCCAGCAATTGTTGGAGCGGTTTTTAAGCCAAAAAATAGTTGGTGTTTGGTATGAGTCTCCACATCGAGTGTTAGATACCATGGCCTTTATTCGAGATGCGTTTCCTAAAATCCCGGTTGTTTTAGCTAAAGAGTTAACGAAGCCTTATGAGCAATTTTTCTTTGGTTCAGTTGATTTTGTTTTTGAACAGTTAAATGAATCTGACTTGAGAGGGGAATGGGTAATGCTTCTTGATGGTCGCAATTATGCCCCCCCCTTGAAAGATCAATTGAAGGATTTGGCGATGCATTTGCAAAATATTGGCCTTACTGTACGGCAAGTGAAGCATATTGCTCCTCTGTTTGATGTAAATAAAAATCAACTGTATGATGAATTTTTAAAATTATGATTGATACCCATGCTCATTTGCATTTAATTCGGCAACCTTTACCTCAGATTCTATCGGCTGCAAAAAAAGCTGGGGTAACTCACATTATTCAAGTTGCCATTGATGTGCCGAGCATTGAAGAAAATATTCGCCATTACAATCAGTATTCAGAAATATCAATTACGGGTGGAATTCACCCATTGTCTGTTACTTCAGACTTGAATATAAATGAGACTATGGCATCCATTGAACAGCATTTGAATCAGTTTGTTGCGATAGGTGAAGCTGGTCTGGATTATAAATATGGCCGTGAGCATGCCGATCTTCAAAAAGATTGGTTTTATGCTCAACTTGATTTAGCGCAACGTTGTGATAAACCGATAGTGATTCACTCGCGACATGCAGATGAAGATATGTTAGCTATTGTTAATCAATTTCCAAATGTGAAAAAGGTTTTTCATTGTTATGCAACCAATCTTGCATTTTTTGAATCCCTGCGTGGCGATCAAAATTATGCGTCGTTTACCGGAATGATTACATTTTCGCGAAAAGGAAAATTGGCCAATGCTGTTCGAAACATTCCTTTATCTAAACTAATGATTGAAACGGATGCCCCATACTTGTTACCTAAAGGTGTTCAGGCTGATCAAAATGCCCCTGAATTTGTGGGGCGTATTGCCGCACATATTGCATCACTTCGTGAAATCACAACCGCTGAGGTTGTTAATCAGTGCAATGAAACAGCTAAATTATTTTTTGGGCTCAAATGAATGCTAACTTAAGGTATCACCATTATGGGGCGTAATATGATTGATTATACGCGTCATTGTGGCTTTAACTTTGATAATAGTTATCTTCGTTTACCGAGTGCTCTCTATTCCCAATGTATGCCGTCCTCAGTTTGCGCGCCTGAGTTGGTGATTCTTAATGATGAATTAGCTCAATCAATGGCATTGAATTTTTCCATTTTAGCTCAACAAGATTTGGCAATGTTATTTTCTGGTAACCATTGCCCTCAAGGCGCCGTTCCTTTTTCTCAAGCTTATGCTGGACATCAATTCGGACACTTTACTATGTTAGGTGATGGCCGTGCTCACATATTGGGCGAGCATTTGACAAAGGCCGGCGATCGTTTTGATATTCAATTTAAAGGATCCGGAGTAACTCCCTATTCACGTCGAGGTGATGGTCGTGCAACCCTGGGGCCTATGTTACGTGAATATATAATATCTGAAGCTATGTTTGCTCTTGGAATACCAACAACTCGTAGTTTAGCGGTGGTTCTGACAGGTGAAGATGTCATTCGTGAAGCAAGCTTACCGGGTGCAATCCTGACACGGGTTGCGTCATCTCATATTCGTGTAGGAACGTTTGAGTATGCAGCGGCTAAAAACGATGTTGCACTTGTAAATACCTTAATGACGTATGCCTTAAATCGTCATTTTCCTAATATAAAAGAGTCCTCTAATATTGCGGTTGCATTTTTTAGAACGGTAATGTCATCCCAAATAGATTTAATTGTGAATTGGATGAGAGTTGGTTTTATCCATGGGGTAATGAACACGGATAATATGAGTATTTCAGGTGAGACAATTGACTATGGGCCATGTGCATTTATGAATGTTTATAACCCGAATACCGTATATAGCTCAATTGATCATATGGGGCGCTATGCGTATGCGAATCAAGCAACTATTGCGCAATGGAACTTAGCACGTCTTGCTGAAGTTTTATTGCCCTTGTTTGATAAAAATATAGATAATTCCATTCAATTTGCTCAGGAAATATTAGCGGATTTTTCTGAATTGTTTCAACAAAAATGGACTCAGATGATGGCATCAAAATTGGGTTTATTTAAACTTGAGTCAGGGGATGCTCAATTAATTTCTGATTTATTGGATTGGATGAAAAAAAATAATGCTGATTATACCAATACCTTTCGTGATTTAAGTCAAATTGAAAAGCCGAATAAAAATCAGTACCATTCCAAAGAATTTTCTAAGTGGTTTGAACGCTGGCAAGTTCGACGGCATCAAAACAAACAAAATTTAAAATTATCGACGCGCTTAATGGTTCAGAATAACCCGGCGATTATTCCCCGGAATCATATTGTTGAACGAGTTTTAAATTCTGCAATTCAAGGTGATTACATACCATTATTTGATTTTCTTGCTGTGCTTAAATTTCCATATAAAGATTGTCCACAAAGCATGTACCTGATGCCACCAGTGCCTGATGAAGATGTTCGTCAAACATTTTGTGGAACTTAATAATTACTAGAGATAGGTGCCAAGATTGAACCCAACGGCTGGATAAAATTTATTTGAGTATGAAAAATCCCTCATGAATCCAATTTTATATTCGTAAAAAAGAGACTCATTAAAATCAATTTGTTCGCCAACATATGCTTCAAAAAATAAATAAGATTTTCGAACTTTTAATGCACTAACGTCTGTAAAATCACTTAATGTTGATAACTTAAATTCAAAAAATTGATTTTTTTCCGTTAATTCCTGAATGCCTTTGAAAAATCGATAACCAAATGAGAAGCGCATCATTGTTCCACTTTCATCAAAAAAGGTATCTGACGATGGGCTAATGTGGTAAGTCACTGTCCAAGATGTTTGTGGCTTATATTTGTTTTCATAAGCAATATTGATGTCGCCGGCTAACATCAAGCTTAAAAAATTGCTAGATAATCGGTTGCTAGACAAACGATCTGTAGCTGTTAGGCTAGTCGTGTTACAAATGATCGTTTGAGATAGAATTAGTGCAAATAATAGGATTAATTTTTTCATGATTGTTATTTTTGTGTAATCTAACTACTTTGTCAAATTGGAATTTTGAAATATTTTTTATTGTTTTTTTTGTGTTACTTCGCTAATCTTTTTTGAGGGGGTATTGTGAAGCTTAAATTATTAAATCATATAACAGTTTTGTTAGACTCTGGGATACCGTTAGGTCAGGTGGTTATCATACTAAAACAGTTGTATCCCAGTCACTCAGTTGTAAATTATCTTATTCAGATTTATGACAATAATCATGGGATTGGTAAAATGATTTCTTATTTGTTTCCGTGGTGGTGTAGATTTCCTTATCAGAATGATTTTTTGCCACCCAATACGCCTAATTTTGTTAAGGCATGTACAGTTGCTCTTGTCCATCGATGGTGCTGAAGTAATGTCTTGTTGAATTCCGGAGCGTGG
>JAYNJH010000007.1:7505-35764 GCA_038109885.1 Candidatus Margulisiibacteriota bacterium
AGATTATATTGACCATCGATTAATCTTAATTAATTTATTTTTAAAATCATTAACGTATCCCTTTTTTTTATTTCTTTTTACGATCATTTTATTTTTTATTGTTAGTGAAATGGTTCCATCTTTATTCTTAACAACACCATCTTACCAAGGCTTTACGTATCTGATATTTTTTGGGGTATTTATGGGAGTTGCGATTCTTCTTTTATTCGCTTTTAATGCCGTTCGCTTTGGGGTTTTTGACTTATTGGTTTTAATTCAGTTAAGCCTGTCTCAAGGCATGTCTTTGGATGTTATCTGTTCATCGTTATTGTTTACGGGACGTATTCAGAAACAATGGGCTCGACTTTCTTTTTTAATTGTTCATGAACGCTCATTTGTAGATGGTTTTGTTCAACTATTTTCGTTGCCAATTGTGGTTGAAGAAATATTAAGAATGCATCAAGTTTCGGGGCGGTTATTGTCTGGCTTAAATGTGGTTTTACCAATTCATAAATCATTGATTATGAATCGTGTAGCACGACTAGGATATATTTTTAAAGGATTAATCTATTGTTGTATTGTTGTGTTTATTTTAATTATTATGTCGACACTTTATCAGCCCATGACAAATTTGAATATGTGAGTTAAGTTTTTAAATGATAATTTGCCTCAAATAAAGTGAAGTTAACACCCAGTGGCTGACACTGGTGATTTAGGTCTTTATTTAAATTGCTGTTTGTTTCAGTGTACCCCTGTGTTGTTAATTCTGTTTTAATTTGATTCATATTGACGTTACTTGTCATTTGTTGTTGATTTTCAAGATAATAAATGTGCTTGTTGATATCAAAAGGGGTGTTCGAATCTGTGGTTTGACCATGTATGTAACTGTTTTCAAAAATATTTAATGCGTTTAGTGTAGCAATAAAAAATAGAAAGGAAATCGTATTCAAAACGGTTTCGCTTGGATTTAAAAATGAAATAATGAATGGGCTTGCGATGCACATAAGAGTTAACGGATTAATATTTCTTTTTCGCTCTAATTGAGGATAAATTCGAATGGGGCTACATTTTGTATTGGGTAAGTTTAAATAATCTATAATGACCATTTTTTGATCTTTAATTTTTCCTAAAGATTTAAAGATCGACGCTGTATGGCTATGTATTGGTGTCCATTGGCCTGGATTGAAAAGGTGTTTTTTTAAGGGGCTATCGGATAATTTCTTCATTTGTAATGACACTTGATTCCAATGATTTTTTGATCTTGATTCATTGTTTAATGTTTCTCTCCTGCCAAATAACCAACATAGTTGTTCCCAAGTATTATACATAAATAATGGCTTGATATTTTCTTTTACAGTGCCATATAGTTGATAGGCGTTTCCGTTTTTAAATGAAAAAAACTCTGTTGATAAGTCGTCAATAAGTTCAACCATTAAAATAATTGTTGCGTGATTTTTTTTATGATCTTTTATGTAGTTATCTACAAAATCATTTAAAGCGTTGTTATCTTCAACATCGAGGAACTTATATTCAATTGGGGGGTGGCTTAACGATTGTTGATCAATTTTTGAAGCGGTATAATCAACTCCAATGACTTTTAAATTTTTGTTATTGCTATAATGTTGCCTTAAATGTTTTATTAATTGCCCATTTCCAAACCCAATTTGAATAAGGCTTATTGTCTCATAATGATGAAACATTGCATCGATTTTACTGCTAAGATATTTTAAAATTAGTTTTCGAATTGGTGCTAATGTTTCAGGCGTATTAAACCCCAATTTATTTTGGCTTGAATAAAATTGTTGATTAACTTTTTTCATTATTGTTCCACATGAGTATGTGTTCGTGTAAATACAATTCATAAAACTTTCCTTTATAACTATTATCGTAAAAACTTAGATATTAATTTCCTTTTTATTTACGTCATATAAAAAAATAAATTTTATTTGACATTAAATGTGTTTTTATATACATTTATATTTGGGGGGGAAAATGCGAGTAAATGGATTTTCGTTGATTGAAGTTTTGGTTGTTATCGGTGTCATTACATTGGTTAATTTAATTTTATTGCCCAATTTTACATCATTGATGTCAGTAACTAAAGCCATTTCAGCAAAATCCACTACTCGCAATGTTATGGTTGCGATTGAACAGTTTTATTTTCTTAATCAAGCCTACCCAAATACATTGCAAATTTCGACAGTATTAGCTGAACTTAAATCAGCAGAAATTATTTCTGAATTGCCAACCAATCCGTTTACCGGTTTGGCATATTCAGATTCCGATGCAAGTGGTCGTTTATCTTATCGTTATGTTTCAACAGACGAATATCAGTTGCAATTATATGGCCAAAATAATGAGCAAATAATTTTGACTTACCCTTAGGTTAATGTGTTTTTTATTTTTTTTGTGGCTTCTTTGTAAATACGTGACACTTGGGATTCACTTAAATTTACTTTTTTGGCGATGTGTCCAAATGTGAGGTCCTCATTAATATATAATGTCACAATCCGTTTTTCTTTCTCATTAAGTACCTTTAATGCGCGTTCAAGTTCTGTGCTATCTTCAATTTTCGATTCGTGAGAGTTATCATCATTGATAGCCAAATATAAGCTGGCCGCATCAATCACCCAGTCATAAAACCGGGATGGGTCGGCTTTAGATATGTAGCGTATATGGTCTTTCATTGCGCCATTAATACGTGTATAAGCCAGTGGCCACATATCTACATTTTTATTTGGATTCCATGCTTTGAAGGTTTCGATTAATTCTAGTTGGGCAATCGTTTGTAAGTCTTCGCCTTCCACCAGTGAAATATGGTTTGGTAGGTGTCTCTTGTATTTGCTAACTAAAAATTGAACTTGGCTTTCAAATGTTTTAAGGAATGATTCAATGTATGTTGATAAATAAAAAACTTTTATTGTATTAAGGACAGGTCGTTCTAATTGTTTCCAAATGTCACTAAATGATACGGGGGCTGGATTTTTTGTTGCTTTAAATATTGTATTGATTAGTTTGCTTTCAATACGTGTTTTAACCTCTTCTTTTTTTAGAACAACTTGATTTACCAGCTTTAAAGATCGTTTGATTGTATCTTTAATTTCAGTTTCTGCGGGGTGTGTTTTGCCAATGGCTGGAATTTCAGTATTGATACTTAGTAAATCTCGATTGGTATTTTTTCTATAGTTGCTCTGCGGAATAACGGTATTGGAAATATGGTGTTTTTTTTGAGTCATTTTTAATCACTGGTTATTATACCGATGGATTGAACCTTTACTTGAGGAACGACTTCTTGGTAAGAAATAATAGAAAGGTTGGGATGATTGCGTTCAGTAAACTTCTTCAAATGGGGTCGAAGCCGTGGGGAGCAAAGACCACAGGCTGGTTTTTCCATTCGTCTAAAATTTGCAATATGATCACTAATTTGGGAAATTACTTTCTCACCGAGGTGAGGATCAAGCGCTAGGAATGCCCCATATTCCGACTGATGTACCGCGTTAATCATGGTTTCTTCGAGTTGTGGATCAATGGTAAATACAGTGATTGTATCATCGGCATCGACATACTTAGAACATATTTGTCGTGCTAAGGACTGACGCACATGTTCAGCTAATAAGTTGGTATCTCTAGATACATGGGCGTAATCGGCCAATCGTTCAAGAATTGTTGATAAGTCACGAATTGATACTCGTTCACGTACCAAGGTTTGTAATACTTTATGTACTTGACCCAATGACAAAAGGTCTGGAACCAATTCCCTTACAATTGCAGCGTTGGTATTTTTAACAAGATCAAGTAATGATTGGACATTTTGACGTGTCATTATCTCATCAGAATGTTGTTTAACTACTTCTGAAAAATGTTGAGCAATGTAATCGGTTAAATTTTGAAAGGGGATATTTGATTCTTGTAATTCGTCAATTTGATCTTCTGTTACCCAAGACGCAGGTTGATTGGTAATTGGGTCGATGGCATCGATGGCTTCAACGCCTTGGCGTTGCAATGCTGAGGGGGCATCAATTACAAAGAAGTGGCCAGGTAGCGCTTCGCCTAAAGCAATTTTTGTGCCTCGAATTTCAATCTGATATTGGTTGGGCGGTAAACTCAAGTCATCCATGACACGAACGCCTGGAATTACAAAGCCAAGTTCTTGACCGATATGATAGCGGACTAAAGTAATTCGCTCTAGTAGAGGTCCATTTTGGCTTGGGTCAATGAGAGGAACTAAGTTTCTGCCACATTTAAGGGAGATCGGATCTAAGCTAAGGGTGCCCAATAGATTTTCTGGTTTCTTTGCGCCACTTTCACTTTCGCTGGCGCTTTCAATACCAAGCTCATCTTCTGTACCACGTTTTTTTAGAATGGTTACGGCCATGGCACCACTTCCTGCTCCTAGAATAAAGAATGGGATCAGTGGGAACCCAGGGATAAGTCCGAATAGAAATAAAATGACGGAAGTAACGGCAAAGGCTCTGGGTTGAGATAAAATTTGATCACCAACATCTTTTCCTAAGCTATGATCTGATGCTGACTTAGTTACAACTAAACCCGAGGCAATTGCAATTAATAATGCAGGTACCTGTGCTACTAGACCGTCACCAATACTTAACGTTGTAAAAATTGTAACCGCATCACCAAATGATAGCCCTTGCATGAAGCGGCCAATCAGTAGTCCCCCTAAAATATTAATGACAAGAATGATAATGCCTGCAATGGCATCCCCTTTTACGAATTTATTAGCACCATCCATGGATCCAAAAAATTGGGATTCCCGTTCAAGTCGTTTTCGGCGATCTTTTGCTTCGTTTGCATCAATTAACCCTGCATTTAAATCTGCATCAATACTCATTTGTTTACCAGGTAAGGCATCTAAGGTAAAACGTGCTGAAACTTCTGCAACACGTTCCGAACCTTTGGTGACAACCATAAACTGTACAAGGGTAATGATAGCAAATGCAACAATTCCTACAACAAAGTTTCCTCGGGTAACAAAATCTGCAAATGCTTTTACAACCTGCCCATCAAAATCCGGGCCTAATGCTAAAATTAACTTCGTTGAAGCCACGTTAATTGATAATCGATAAAGTGTAAGTACAAGCAGTAGGGATGGAAATGCTGCAAAATCTAAGGGGTGTGATAAGTACATGGATACCAGTAAGACAGTGACGGATGCGCCTATATTTAGAACCATCAAGATATCCAATGCCCATGAGGGTACGGGCAATAGCATGATTGAAATAATCATTAAAAATGTAAATGCCAGAATTAAATCTGAGGCTGAGAAAAGATCCAGTATTTTTTTTAACATTCGCTACCTAGTATTTTATCATTCCTAAGGATTATCGATCAAACGCGTTTGTTGCCTTAGTTTTTTTATTTTTTAAATGGAAGACAAATGCCAGGATTTCTGCAACGACTTTAAACGACTCTTTTGGTACATAATGTCCGATCTCTACAAGCTTAAATAGCATCCGTGCCACCGGTGGATTTTCGATAATTGGAATATCATGCTCATCAGCGATTTGTTTAATCTGTTCCGCAATCAGTCGTTGCCCTTTTGCAACAACGAGAGGAATGGCATCTTTTTTTTCAGGGTCATACTTTATGGCAACGGCAATATGGGTTGGGTTGGTTACAACGACATCGGCGCCTGGAACTTGTCCCATTTGTCGGCCTTGTGACATGGCGCGTTGTGCCTCACGTTGGCGTTGTTTAATAATTGGATCCCCTTCCAAGCGTTTGTATTCTTCTTTAATTTCCTTTTTAGACATCTTTAATGATTTAATGTATTCATATTTCTGATAAAAATAATCAAGAATGGCTAAGGCGAAATAAACCGCGCCAACTTTACTGATGGTATCAATAATAATTTTTCCAACAAGTGCAATCAGAGACATTGGGGATTGCTGTTGAGATTGACTTACGAGTGGGTATAAATCTTGAATGGTGTAAAATAAAATGGTTCCAACGGCTGTCATTTTAATTATTGATTTAATTAATTCAATGTATTGTTTTAATGCAAAAAATTTTTTAAAGCCATTAATTGGGTTCAAATTTTCAAATTTGGGAGATAATGCCGATAATGAAAAAAGAAACCCTGTTTGCAGGCTTTCTATTAAAATTACCATTACAAATACCATGGCTAATAATGGTGCAAGGGTGAGTAAGATTGTTTTTAATGCTTCAGTTAATAGCATACCGACCATTGCTGATGAAAATTCCATGTCTAGCAGTGAAAGTACCATGGTGGTATGACCTGATATTCGATCCAACATCATGGGGCCAACGGCTTTGAAAGTATAGAATGATACTAAAATCATAATTGCCGAAGTAAACTCTTGGCTTTTAGCAATTTGCCCTTTTTTACGTGCTTCTCTTATTTTATGGGGGGTGGGCTCTTCTGTTTTATCGCCTGAATCTTCACCCATTTTATGACCTTATTAACGACAAGATTCGTAGTAAATCACCCGCACTTTTTTCTAAAAATGCATACACCAATTCGACCATTCCTGGAATGAATGTCAGCATTACAAATAAACTAACGATTGGCTTTACCTGAAATCCCAGTTGGAAAACATTCACTTGAGGTGCAACCCGGCTTAATAAACCAAATCCAAAATCAATTAAAAATACAACCAATAAAATGGGGGCGGCAATTTGAAGTGCGGCAATAAAAATATCGACACTGATTGTTACGATATAGCGTGACGCTTCGAAAATATTTAATTTTGAAGTGATTGGAATGGCTCTAAAACTTTGGACGACACTTCCTAATACCACATGATGGCCATTTATTAAAAAGAATACTAATACAGAGATTTGTCGAACTAAACGAGATAATATCGAGGTTGTTTGACCTGTGGAGGGGTCCAGGAGGGATGCTACACTTAACCCTGCTTGTGTATCCATTAAACTGCCACCAAATTCAATACCTACAATTAATAGCTGAGTTGTAAACCCAATCATTGCACCAATTACAAATTCAACAATAATACTGAAGAAAAATAATATTGGGCTGCCGGGTAAGCTTAGTGGTAATGGAATAATAAAGATTAAAAGTAGCGATAACCAAAATATTAAAGCGATTTTTCCGCTGGAAAAAATTTCTTTTCCGCTAAAACCAGGGGTTAATAATAAAACCGCAATTACGCGTGCAAAGATTAAGAAAAAAATAATAATTTGTTCTTGGCTTACAATCATCGAGAATAAACTGGGATTTGCGCCCAAAGATTTGTTGTCATTTCAATGATTGTTCCTGCCATCCATGGAAATGTTGCTGCAACGATTAAGAATACAGCCACCATTTTCGGAACAAAGGTTAAGGTTTGTTCTTGTATTTGTGTAACGGCTTGGAATAATGCAATTATCAGACCAACAACCAACCCCACGCCAACGGAGGGTAATGATGTAATGATAATGGCTTGTATACCATCATTTAAAATTGTACTAACATTATCAAGTGTCATGGTTTACCCTTTCTTATTGAAAACCGTTTAGTAATCCTCGTGTAATTAAATTCCAACCATCTACTAATACAAATAATAGTATTTTAAACGGTAGTGAAATCATTACTGGACTTAACATAAACATCCCTAGCGATAGAAGAATATTTGAAACTACCAAATCAATAACAATAAACGGAATAAATAACATGAACCCAATTTGAAAAGCTGTTTTTAGCTCTGAAATCATAAATGCTGGAATTAAAACATAAATAGGAACTTCTTTAATGTTTTTTACTTCAGGTATTTTTGAAAATTCAATAAATAACGCCAGGTCTTGTTGACGTGTGTAGCGCAACATAAATGTTCGGAATGGTTCAATGCCTTTTGCAAAGGCTTCCCTTTGGGTAATTTGTTTGTTTTGATAAGGAATGATGGCATCTTCATACACGGTTACCCAGGTTGGTGTCATGACATAAAATGTCATGAATAAAGCAATCGAAATTATGACAGGGTTGGGTGGGGACTGGTTGGTACCTATCGCATTACGAATCATTCCAAGTACAATGGCAAAGCGCACGAAAGAGGTGGTTGAAATAAGAAAGAATGGAGCAACACTAATGGATGAAATTGCTAAAAGTAAACTGATCGATGAACTAAATTGCAGTGGCGAGGTGAATGAACTTAAATCGATGTTCATTCCAGCAGTTTGAGCCAAAGCTGAAATTGACATTAGTGACATTAATAACAAACTTCTGATTATCATAGTTTATCAACAAGTTGAATTGTTTGGTTTGTTGCACCAATCAAGTACTCATTCCCTTTCACTTCAATTAAAAATAAATTGGATTGTGAGCCAAGTGCCATGCGATCAATAATTTTTAAATGTTTGTTGTTGTTTGTACGGTGTTGTAAATTTTTTGAATACTTTAGAATTATTAAAAGGAATCCGATAATAAAAAGTGATGAAAGGATAAATTTTAAATAATAACTGGTGTCCATTACGCAATGTTATTTAGGGATTCAACATGAGTAATTCGAATTCCGTAATTGCTATTAACTGCGACAACTTCACCTTTTGCAATGACTTGATCATTGATGACTAAATCCAACGGTTCGCCAACCAAACGTGACATTTCAACAATTGAACCACTTTGTAGCTCATATAATTTTTTAAGACTAATCTTTGTTCTTCCAAGTTCAATTGAAACATCAA
This sequence comes from Candidatus Margulisiibacteriota bacterium, assembly GCA_038109885.1. Classification (GTDB taxonomy): domain Bacteria; phylum Margulisbacteria; class Marinamargulisbacteria; order UBA817; family UBA817; genus UBA817. The sequence goes on from JAYNJH010000007.1 coordinate 16,143, forward strand.
CCTTAATGTTCTTAAATAAATTTTTATCGTATGTTTGATTCTCTCCTACGGATGATTTTGGACTATCAAAATTTACCGATGAAACAGTAACTCCATCATTGCTTTGTTTTTCATCAAACAATGACTCATCAATGTCGAAAGATTCATCATCATCAAAAAATGATTCGTCCATTGATAGATCACTATCTTCTGGCGATGGCTCTGGGGTTGGCTGCTGATTGTTTTCTGACGTTGTAGCTGTTTCTTCACTGGCAACTGGATCATTTGGTTGATCCGTAGTAGAAAACGCAGACTCCATTACGGGATCAAAATCAGCTAATGGATCATTGAAATTTTCGTCATTCATAATTTAGCACCTCTTCTGTTAATTTATTAAAATCATCCGCGGCTGCACTGGCGGGGGCGTATTCAAAAACGCTTTGACCATGCCCAGCGGCTTCCGAAATTGAAACATTTGTACGAATTGGAATGGTTAACTCTTTCGAAAATACTTTTTCCAGACTTTCATACACATGTTTTGTTTTCTTATTATGACTATTATAAAACGTAGGAATAATTTTTGATACTTTAATTGTTGCATTAAAGTGTTTATTTAATAATTTTGCATTATTAATTAGTTGTTTTACGCCTAATAAGGTCATGTATTCCATAGATACAGGAATTAATAAATTTGGGGCACATAATAAAGCGTTTTGATTCATAAGATTAATTGATGGGGAACAATCTACTAAAACAATATCATAATTGTTGAATACATGTGAAACTTTACTTTTTAGTATTAATTCACGATTTGGCTGTTTGTGCATAAAATTTTCAGCGGGGAATAAATGCTCATCTGAAGCGATTAAATCGATATTTTTTCTTGCTTGAATGATGCAATTTTCAACCGGTTCATTTTTGACAATAATATCGTAGAGTGTTTGTTTTGGTTTTATCCCGAAATGATAACTAATTGAACCTTGAGGGTCGGTATCAATTACAAGAACCTTTTTACCTTTTAAACTCATAGCGAATGCAATATTAACCAAAGTGCAGGTTTTTCCAGTACCGCCTTTATAGTTAATAATGCAATATGCGTTATCGTTATTCATCGTCTAAATCATCCCATGAAAAATCATCATCGTCACCCCCTGATTCATCAGTCGGGGTTGGTTGACTTGTCGTATCGAGTGTTTCGGGCATTGTGTCTTGTTCATTTTCTTGAACTTCTTCAGGCTCTGAAATTTCACTAATATCGTTAGTCATCTCATTTATTTCAGAAGTAATGGGTTCAGGCGTTTGTTCGAAGGTGGGCTCTGGCGTTAACGCTTGTTGGGTATGTGGTTTAGATGGTGTTTCTACGGTTGGGAGTGTTGACGTTATTAGCGGACCTGAATCAGGTAATTGAGTTTTTTGAATGTATCGATCGTAAATCGGTGTATTTATTATTTGGATTCCAATTTCGTTTTCATTAATGCATACAGGTAAAACATTAAACGAAATATTATCATCAATAATCATTTTGATTGGGTCGTTTAACTTTTTATCTTCGATTAATACAACATCCCCAATTTCTAAATTTTGGATTTCTTTTAAGCTTAATGTTGTTGTTCCAATTGTTGATGTAAGATTTACATGGGTTTTTTTTAAGGTTTCTTTGGTTAAAAATGTGCGTTCAATAATATTATCATTTAATTGATCAAAGTAACTTATTAACTTTTGAATGGTACTTAGTGAATAAATGATTTTGCATGATAAGTCATGATGATCAAACATTTTGAATTGACAGCTTATTTCAATAATGGTTTCACTTTCGTGTTGTTGTGGCTGAAAGTGATATGAACCATAAGATGCATTTAAGTGTTGAGCGTTAAAATCAAATATATGTCTCCATTTGCTGGTTAGTTCATTAAAAAATAAAGTGTTAATGATTGAAATGATGGAAACTTCAAGTTCGGAAGGGTCAATATTTTCAGGTACGTTTGCCCCGCCACATAGTCGATGTGCAATAAATTTGGTTGCTTTTTTAGACAATAAGAAATCAATTTGTTCAAGTTCACTATGGTGTAATTTGCAAATATATAAATCTGTTTTTTGGGCCTCTTTAAATATTGTATGATTTAAAACATTAATGGATACGGTATCCATCACAATATGAGTGTCAATATTTTGTATTAATTTGTGAATGAATGATTCAAACAGTTCTTGATGAAAAAATAAAAGGTTTTCAATGGTTGATTCAGAAATGGTTTTGTTTGATGAACCAATTGACTTGGTGATTGAAATCGATGCTTTATTTTTTTCTGCGGTGTATGTTGTCCAATCGCCGATGATTGAAGGGAGAAAAATTTCTTTTTTAATTTCTGAACTTTTATTACTCAATTCTAAATCCTTAAATAGTTATTCACAATCATTATAAAACAATATTTATTAAATTAAGTATTGTTTTTTTCACTTCTTTTAATGATAGCTGATTCTTTTTCAAGTTCCTCAGTCAGAATAATGTCATCAACCTCGATGTTTTTCTTTTTTAAATGGGCTTTTAGTTCTGTTAAATGGGTTCCGAGCAAGGTAATTAATCCAGGGTCCGATGTAAGGTTAATTTTATAACCATTGGGGTTTTTGATTGCATTAATTGTTAATTTAGATTGATGATTGTCAAATTTGATCATGAATGTGGGTAAGGGTTGATTTGTTTGTGTGCTTTGTTCGATATGTTGTGTTACTTGAATTAAAACGGCATCGATTTGCTTTAAAGTTGAAATTCCCATTTCATTAAAAAGCTGGGCTAGAGAAGGGTCCTCTTTTTTAAATTCAAAATTAAATTGTTTTGTATTGGGTTCAATAGTGTTATTGGCATCGGAAGATGCTTTGGATTGAGTTGTAGGTTTTGTGTTTTTTTGATCTTTAGCTGGTTCTGTTTTCTGAATTGATTGTTCCGCATTGGTAAATAATTGTTTAAATTCTTTGACCATGTTTGCCGACGGTGGGGCTGGTTTTTTTTGCTTATTTTTTTCGATTGCTTGTGAATCGGCTTTGTTCAGCTCATTCATGAGTTAAGTTTTAAATCTTTCTGTTTTTCTTGCTCGTATTTTTTAATTTTATATTTATAACTATCAAAAACTTGGCCTAATTTCTTGGAATAAAATCCATTTTTTATAAAATCATATTTGATTGGCAGGCGTTGTTTAAATTGTAAACCTTTCGCTTCAATAGCACGTTCAATACTTTCAAAATCGATGCTGTCAATTTTGGGGAATAGGCTTTCTGGATTAATTGGAATGGATCCAAAATCACGGATGCCAGCATCTATAAAACTGTCCATTTGATTCATATGAATGGGGGGCGTTGAAATGGTAACGTCAATGTTTGATTTTTTAATGTACTCAATGGCCTTAAGCATTAGTGTATCTGATTTTTTGGTTGCTTTACCTTCGGTTAAAAGTGATTCTGACTGTATGGATATTGAGTGGATGTTTTTGTACTTTTCTTGAAACTCACAAACTTTATCAATGGTTGCTTTAAAATTCTCGTCATTATTATCAGCCCCAATAATTAATCCTGATATAACAGGAATATTTAATTTGCCTGTCCATTCAAGCATTTTAAGTCGAATATCGTAGTATTTTTTAGCATATTCTTTATTATATTTTGTTTCATAATATTTTAAGCTGGTTGATGGAATTAAAATTTTAATAAATGCAAGAATTTCAGATAACCGTTTAAGTTCTGTGGGACTTAAAAACCCACCTTCAAATATCGGTGTGAGGCCCTCAAGGAAACTTAATTCTGAAGTTGTGTATAAATAATCGACATAAGATGAAAGCCCCCATAAATCTAAGGTTGATCGTATGGAAGTATTTCGGTCGGGGCGTTCGCTAGCCAGCAAAACAATTTCTTTTACATTTTGATCTTTGGCCACCTTTGATTTTTTGATAATGGTGTACGGAACGATTAAGCTGTCGTTTTTAACTTCAGCCTTAGTTGAATAATCGGAGGGTAGATTTTTAGTTAATAAATAAAACATTGATTTTGAATAGGTTATGGTATTGTCGTCTTTTTCTGAAAGTAGGATTGATAGTTGGTCTTGATCTTGTGTTTTGTTATTCAAAATATTCTCCTTGTATATCGCTAAATATTAGTACAAAAAAAATGTACATGCAAATTTGTTCATCTATTGGTACTATGTGTGTTGTGAAAATACGCCAATTTGGAATGATATTTGCAAGCCTTTTTATTTTGTTAGCGGTTGTTGTTTCATTTAACATTTTTCTAAAACGTTTGGATTATGATGCCAGTCGTCACGTTGCCCAATATGGACTTAGCTCGGATGATTTGATTACCTTGCAGGAGATGTCTGGAAATGATTTGCAAACAATGTTGGCGGTTTTAAAAGATCAAGTTGGGGTCTCCACTATTTTGGTTCCTGAATACACAATAGAGAGTTATGAGCGTTTATCTAAAATTACGGTTTTAGAAGGGTATCAGATCATTAATACGTTGCGTGTTGGTCAATTATACCGAACGGTTTTGTCACGATTACGTCAGAAAACATCGATTGAGCCACGAGCAACTTATATTGTGGTTGATGAAGTGGCGATTTATCGACGAATTATTGGTCACTTAAAGTTATATTTGCCTCGTGATAGTGTCATTGAGCATTCCGGTCAAATTATTCAGGTTAACTTGACTAAAGATCGTTTAATGTCGTTGCCATTGGGATTTAACTCAGATTTGATTGATTCTTTTGTTTCGTATGGATTCAATGTGGTTCCTGAATTGAAGTCCTATGATATTTTTTCCAAAGAAAAGTTAGTGTTAATGTTTTCTGAATTGGAAAAGAACCCTCAGGTAAGTGCCATTAAGTTCCATAAAAAGTTTAAGTTTAGTGAGTCGCGGCATTTAAATGAATACATTCAATTAATGCAACGTGCCAACCTAAAATTAGTTTTACCTGAATTTTCTCAGTATTATTATGATGAACCTGACCCGTTAAATTTTATTGCTGCTCAGTTGGGTTCAAAAGTGATCGTTTCGCATGGTATTGATGATGATGATTTTGATTTTACATTTAAGCAACTTTTTGAACGTTACACTCGGGCTTTAAATGAACGTTCCCCTCAACTTATTTTATTTCCAGTGAATCAGAGTCAGGCCATTTCAGATTTATACGATAAAAATATTTTATTTATGAAAAAGGTGATTGATACTTTTGAACGATCTGGTGGAAAAACATTAACATTTTTTACTACTTTTCCGGCAATTTCTGTATCTTTTTACGAAAAAGGGGCCATTGGGTTGGGGATCTTTTCTGTATTGTACTTACTGATTTTAAAAGTGCATCGTATTACGACAATACGGCAAATAGGTTTTTTATTGTTGGCGATGTTTTTTGTTTATGTACTGATTTTGGCCATCCCTTCTATGACATCACCCTTTTTTGGTATTATTGCAGCAGTGGTTGCGCCGGTATTTGGAATGGTGTATTTCTTTCCAGATTCTAAAACCTTATTTTTTAAATACAAATGGAGTCGTTTTTGGTATTTAAGTAAATATTTTGCCCAAATATTAGCTTGCTGTTTGTTGGCGGTTTTATTTTTGATTGCTTTGTATAGTGACCCAGTTTACTTAAATAATATACGACCTTTTTGGGGTGTTAAGTTATCCTTATTGTTACCGGTGTTACTGATTGGTTTTTTCTATTTTTGCGGGCCGTTGCGCGTGAACTCTTTCTTTTATGTGATTCGTCGTGTTTTACGATATCCAATTACGTATTATGGTTTATTAATTTTGCTGGGTTCATTTTTAGTGATTTTAATGTATTTATTTCGAAGTGGTAATTATTTTCAGTTGTTAGGCTTTGAGGCAAGTATTCGATCATTTTTACAGGATGTTTTTATTATTCGCCCACGATTTAAAGAGTTTATAATTGGTTATCCGGCGCTGTTTTTTGGGTTTTGGTTGGTATCCAAAAATCAAGGTAAAGATATATTATGGTTATTAAATGGGATGGGGGCAATTGCGTTAACTTCAGTAATTAATTCATTTTGTCATTTTCATACGCCGGTTTTAATTTCATTATACCGTACAATGTGGGGGTTCCTACTCGGAATGGTAGTGATATTGTGCCTAATTTATATGGGGAAGTTGATTAATTTTATGTTTCGTTCAATTAAATTAATTCGAGGGTCATAATTATGAGTATGGCTGCATTTTTTGAGGCATTTCAAATTGAACCTAATGATGAACGACTGTATCAATGTGCTTTAACGCATCGCTCCTACATTCATCAAAAGCGTAAAAACAAACGCGAAGATCAGCAAGAGCGGTTGGAGTTTTTTGGTGATGCTGTTTTGAAGTTTGTTGTTTCTTATTATTTAATGCATCGATTTCCAGAAATGGAAGAGGGAATGTTAACCAAAATTCGAGCTCGAATAATTGCGGATCGTTCGCTTGCTAAGGTTTCTTTAACGATGGGGTTGGATCAATTTGTATTTATTTCAGATAGTGAGCGAGCGGTTGGTGGTGAGCGTCGGTCTGCATTGTTGTCGGATACGTTTGAGGCAATTTTAGCGGCCTTGTTTTTAGACAAGGGGGCTGAGTATGTTCAAGAGTGGTTTAGTGACATTATTGACACTCATATGTCAGAGTATTTAGCCATTGATTATATTGTTGACTTTAAGACATTTCTTCAGGAAATTGTTCAGCGGTTTAATCAGCCTTTACCCAAATATGAATGCTTGCAAACTACGGGTCCTGAGCATCGAAAGCAATTTCATTATCAAGTGACCGTTCAGCTAAAGAATGAGGTTGTTGAAGCGGTTGGGGAAGGTCAAAATAAAAAGATTGCACAACAATTGGCCGCAAGTCGATGTGTTGAACTATTAAAAGAGAAAAAATTAATTCAAGATTAACTGATGTATAAGCGGGTGACTCGTTGGGAGAAACGTGTCATGATTTCACGTGGGTTCTGATTTGTTAATTCCGCAAGTTCTTGAAGTGACATTCCGGGTTGGTCTGAAGGTGAAAGAATGGTTGCCATACTGGAAGGCTGGATTTCATTAGTATTTGGTAATTCTACCATGAACATACACATGCAAATTTGACCAATAATGGGGCAGTTAATTCCGTTAATATTGACGTACCCTTTATTTGATAATTGTGAAGATAATCCATCGGCATACCCCATGCCAATAACGCCAACGTTGGTGGTTTTTTTGGCTGTAAATGTGCTCCCATAACTAACGCTGGTCCCTGCAGAAATGGTTTTAATTAATCGAATTGGTGCTGAGAGTTTGAAACTATTATTGTAGATTGATAATCCAATGCGAACAACATTGCATTGGCTATTTTTAAAGTGGGTGAGTCCATCGGAGTTGGATAAATGTGTTAGTGGTGTTTTTACGGCCTTTTTAGTTTCATCAAAACGGTGTTGTTGTAATTCGTTTAGGGGATGGTCTTTTTCATTGCTATTTGCGTAATGTGAGTAGATCCCTTCTTTAATTACCCACTTGGATGTGTTATTCCAGTGGGACATAGTATTTTTTGCGTTATCCCAATGTGCCCCCAATCGAGTTAAACCCGTATCGATTTTTAAATGGGTTTTGATGGGGGACTGCATGTGGGTGGCGTAATCATTAACGAGGTCAATGGTTGATTTATCGTATAAAGTAATTGTGAGATCAAGGCTTGAAATAATATTTAGTTCTTCGGGGAAAGGTTCTGATAAGAGTAGAATTGGAATTTTAATGCCATTCTCTCTAAGCTCTGTGGCTTCCCGAACTGTTGATACCCCAAGGTAGTCAATGTGCCCATCCAGTGCCTGCGCAATTTCAACTGCGCCTAACCCATAAGCATTCGCTTTTGCTACCAATAATAACTGACTGTCCTTGGGAAGCTGATTACGAATGGTAGCGATATTGGATTTTATAGTATTTAAATTAATGGTTAAACTAGCAAAACTCACGATGTTAAGACCTTATCGATTTGAATCGTAGATGAGATTCAATAAAATTGTCAATCTCACCATCCATTACTTTTTGAATATTTGAGGTTTCTTCGTTGGTACGGTGGTCTTTTACCATTTTATACGGATGAAATACATAGGATCGGATTTGGTTTCCCCACGCAATGTCATTTGTGCTTTTAAGATCATTGATTTTTTCTTTTTGTTGCAATTCCAATTGGGTAACAATGCGTGATGTTAAAATTTTCATTGCGGTTTCTTTGTTTGCTGTTTGAGATCGTTGTGCCTGGGATTGGGCAACAATGCCCGTTGGTAAATGCGTAATTCGAACAGCAGAATCGGTTTTATTAATGTGTTGGCCACCAGCCCCAGATGCACGGTATGTATCGATTCTTAAGTCTTTAGTATCTAGTTTAATATGTTTATAGCTGTCGCTAAATTCGGGGATTACATCGACGGCAGCAAATGACGTTTGACGTTTTGCATTGGCATTAAATGGGCTTTGTCGAACAAGGCGATGAATTCCAATTTCGTTTTTACTCAGCCCATAGCAAAATGGCCCAGAAACCATTAAAGTTGCAGACTTTATTCCAGCTTCATCACCGGATGTGATTTCAGTGCACTCGGCTTTAAAATTTTTAGACTGGAACCAGCGCATATACATACGCAGTAGCATTTCAGCCCAGTCTTGTGCATCGGTTCCACCCGCCCCAGCGTTAATGGTGAAAATACAGTTTAGATTATCCCATTCATGAGAAAGCAGACACTCTATTTCTAGTGTGTTAATGGTGCTGGTTAAGGTTTGAATTAGTTTCTCAACTTCAACATGTAATTCAGTATCATTTGGCGTTTCTGTTAGTAGTTCAAGCCCTGTTTGGGCGTTGGCTAAGTTGTCATGAATGGCAGAGATGGATTGCCGTTTTCGTTTGTATTGATTTAGTGATTGAAAGATTTCCTGTGCATTTGGATTTTCATCCCAAAAGCTATCTAATTCAATTTCAGCTTCAATTTGTCGGATTTTTTCAGTTAGTTCAGTGGGGTCAAAGATAGTCTCCGAGTAAGTCGAAGCGTTCATTTACCTTTTTAAATTGGATAAGTAGCTCTTGCATTAGACGTTAATTACCTTCCAACCTTGGCTTTCAACCAATTCTTTGGCTTTTTTCCATTTTAACTCTTTGGTTTGGCCATCTTTTTCAATTGTGACTTTATCATTGCGACCGAGTGCATCGGAACTGCTTTTTAATGACATTGTGGACTGACTACGTGAATACCGCATTGTTTTTGGGCTTTGGCCCTCAACAGTTTGTGGTGCTGTTGTTTCAATGCTTTCAATTCGATTCAATACTTTAACTGTTTCGCTGTAGACACTAAATATCATTTCTTTAAACATTTGAAAGGCTTCAACTTTATATTCAACTAATGGGTCGCGTTGTCCATAAGCGCGTAAGCCAATGCCTTCCCGAAGGGCATCCATATTATGCAATTGATCCATCCATTTACCATCTAAATGTCGTAGAAGGGTTAAACGAGAAATAGTGCTAAAGATATCGGATGGAAAATGAGAGATTTGTTGTTTAAATTCGTTAATAAGCGCCGAGGTTAATTCAGATTTTGTTAACTTATCATTGATTTTTAATTCATTGGCAATGGCTGGGTAAGGGAAAATATCTAATATTGTTTTGCAAAAAACGTCATGATTTTCTTTTGCTGTAGATCGATTTTTTAAAGGGTCATTATAGGCCAATGTTAAGTATGACATTACATCGGTGATTCCACCGGTTAATTTTTCTAAAATGGTGCCTTCCCGAAGGCATTGTCTGCGTAATGTATAAACGGTCTCCCGTTGTTTATCTAATACGTTATCAAACTCTAGAATTTGTTTTCGAGCTGAAAAATGGAATTGTTCAACTTTTTTTTGTGCTTTACTTAAAGATCGGGTGATCATGTTATGTTCAATTGGGGTGTCATCCGGTAGGCCCAATGTGTTCATTACAGAAGCAATACGTTCAGACCCAAAGAGTCGCATTAAATCATCTTCTAGGCTGGTGTAGAATTTAGATTTTCCTGGATCGCCTTGTCGACCGGATCGGCCGCGAAGCTGGTTATCAATTCGACGAGACTCATGTCGTTCAGACCCAATGACGTATAGTCCTCCATTATTTACGACCCCCTCCCCAAGAACAATATCGGTGCCCCGCCCCGCCATATTTGTGGCAATTGTAATCGAACCTGCTTGTCCTGCGTTTTTAACAATTTCGGCTTCTTTTTCATGAAACTTTGCGTTTAAAACTTGGTGAGGAATCTTTTCTTTAACAAGTAAATTTGAAATTAACTCGGAGGTTTCAATAGCGATGGTTCCTACGAGTACCGGTTGTTTTTGATTGTAGTGGACCTTAATGTCATTGACGATGGCTTTGTATTTTTCATTTTTAGTTTTATAAATGACATCGGCGGTATCTTCTCGCTGAATGGGCTTGTTAGTGGGAATAACAGCAACATCTAAACCATAAATTTTTACAAACTCTTCTTCCTCTGTTTTTGCGGTTCCTGTCATTCCTGATAATTTAGGAAATAAACGGAAATAATTTTGGTAGGTGACACTTGCTAATGTTTGACTTTCATTTTGTATGACTAGATTTTCTGATGCTTCAATGGCTTGGTGTAATCCGTCGGAATAACGGCGCCCTTCTAGGACTCGCCCTGTGAATTCATCCACAATCATGACTTGGCCTTCTTTGATAACATAATCAATGTCACGTTTGAATAAGTGTAGTGCTTTGAGTGACTGAATCATAATGTGTGCAATATCCATGGTTTCAATGGAGTAAATGTTAGGAATCCCAAGCATGCTTTCAATGGTCTTGGTACCGTCTTCAGTTAAGACCACATTTTTATGTTTTTCATCGATAGAAAAATCGGTATTAAATTTTAATTTTTTGGCAACTTGAATGAGTTGCTTATATTTAGCGGTTGAGTCTTCAACAGATCCCGAAATAATGAGTGGGGTACGTGCTTCATCGATTAGAATACTATCGACTTCATCGATAATTGCATAATGCGGGGAGCGTTGGACGCACTCTTCTAAACTAGATGCCAAATTATCGCGAAGATAATCAAACCCATATTCGTTGTTTGTACCAAAGGTAATATCACATGCATAGGCTGCTTTTCGTTCATCGTGTGGCATATCATTTTGAATTAGGCCAACAGTTAAGCCTAAAAAGCGGTAAATTTGTCCCATCCATTCGGCATCTCGCTTGGCCAGATAATCATTAACAGTTACCAAATGCACACCTTTTTCTTCCAATGCATTTAAGTATGCGGGTAAGGTTGCTACCAATGTTTTTCCTTCACCTGTTTTCATTTCAGCAATTCGGCACTCGTGTAAAACCATTCCCCCAATCAATTGAACATCAAAATGACGCATCTTTAAAGTACGTTTGGCGGCTTCTCGAACAACGGCAAATGCTTCTGGAAGTATATCATTTAAGGGGATTCCATTTTTAAGCTGTTGTCTAAATACTATTGTTTTTTTGGCTAGTTCAGTATCCGATAATTCAGAAAATTGAGGTTCTAATTCGTTGATTTGATTGACGCGAACCTGATAGCGATCGGTGGTTTTTTTTGCTGGATCTCCTACAAAAATACCTTTAATGGACTCAATGATACTAATTACCATAGTTTAACCAATAACTTTGGCGGTCGCAATGGTCGAGTTACTGTTAAACGTCTGTTGAATGTGTCTTTCCTAAATTTTATGTTTAAGATTCTTTCTTTTGGGGAAGAAAAATAGTATGTCACATGATTGAAAGGGGAAAAAAATGGCACAGGAATTTGATTTAAATAAGCGTATGGTAGCTTCAAAGGTAGGTGGTAGCCCTCCTCAAGCCGTTGGTGATTCAGCCCCGAATAGTGAAGTGACTGGTATGTTAGATCAGGTTTTTGATCTAATTTTTAATTCGTCGAAACAAGTTTTGGGAAATATTATGAGTATTGGTATCAAATATGGGGATAGTTTGACTAATCCTGATAACATGTTGGTTGTTTTTCCAAATGAAGTGTATGGGTTTCAGGGGTGGACGGGAAACCAGAAGCGACGTTGGCGCTACCAGCGAAATACGAAAACAATTTCTAAAAATGGCACTGCGGTACAAGCCAAAGATCAACAATCGTTTGTTCTATTTGTTCAACAGGGATTGGAGGCGATGAGTGATCAAAATGTTAAATTTTCAAAAAATATCACTACGCAAGAGTTAAGAGGAATTGCTTAATGGGTTCACTAGGTCCAGTTGGTCCAAGAGATATTCGTCGAACTGTTTCTGAGAGTAATCTCAATCCAGGGGGCCTAAATCAATGTGGGAATCCTGTGTTGTCAGATGACGCAAGCAAAATAAATAAATTAGTTGGGTCATCCTCACTACCACCCTCCACATTTGAAAAACCGAAGGATGGACCGCCTGGGGTTTCTTCGCCCCCTATAAGTTATACTGTAGGCAGTTTTAATTCTCCTAATAAGCAAATAACAGAAGATGGTCCAAATCTTACAACTAATAATCAAATAACAGAAGGTGATGTAAATTCTACTGAAAAATTTTTACAAGGTTATGGTTTTGAGCCTTCACCTGAGTTTGTTGCTTTTTTAGATACAACCGGTTGGGTGATTGGCGGGACTTTCGACATCCTGTGTACGGCAGTGCAAACTTTATGTGAGGTTGTTAACGATCAAATTAATGATTCCAATTCCACTACAAATTATGCAATGAAAGTAACAGGGGAGGCATTGACTGAAGTCGTAGATGTAGTTCATAATGAAGTGAATAATCCAGAATCATTTTCACGTTCCGGACTACAATTTATTGGTGAGCAAACTGGAAAAATCATTGATGCTTTACTTACCGAACTTACTGAACCTGAATCAACTACACAGCTGCTACAGGAAAGCATTTTACAGCAAATAAAAAACCCTGAATCGGAATTATGGGTTGCTTTAAACGACTGTGCTGAACGAATCGATGGGTTTAGCAATTTTGTGGGGGATTGTTTGCGTCCGGTAATTGATAATGCCTTCTCTTATTTTAATGTTAATAAAGAATTATCTGAACCAAACTCTCCACTGCTAAACAGCGTTAAAGCTACATCCGAAGAACATATTGAAACAAACCCGAATTCAAATGAATTGATGGTATATTTTGAAACATTTTGTGCACAGGTCCAAGATACGTATAATATTGCCTTGGATAATACAGTGGCGTTTGGTAACTTGTTGGGTGGAATCGTAGGGAATGCTGGTCATGAAATAGGGGCGACAGTTGAGTGGACTGGTGAGAGCATTATAACATTTTTACAAGACAACTTTAAAGACACCCCACTCCCAGATGAGGAACCTCCCTCAAATGATTGGGACGCACTTGGTAACTGGCTTAAGGAAAATCTTGATTTAGGAACTTTATTTGGCTCTAACAGTGGCCAAATAAAAGGTGATGATACGGCCGCCAATGAACCTTCTGTGTGGAGTACCTTTACAGGCTGCCTTAATGGTGACTTTGGGGATTATGTTTCGAACCAAGTTCAAGGTCACGTTTCATTAACCAAGCCTGAGGCTTTAAAACAATGGCGTGAAACCCAATTTGAATCCTATTTTAATGACTTTGTAAAAGACATGCCGGATAAAGGGGATGGAGTGGATACGAAGACTCAAGATAACGCAAATATATCGAGTTTGAAACTTACTTTCTTAACGGAGGGTAGGGATGCAATGCTTAAACTTAAAGATGTCAACTTACCCAAAGATGAATGTGATAAACATCAACAAATTCTTGATCGTGAGATAACATTAATGCCACCACAGGAATTTACAAGCCTTGACAATTTGATGAGCACATTGCCCGAAGAATTGAAGAAAGAAATAAACCCATTTATAGTTGACAATAATGTGTCACCGGATAATCTTGATGGATTAAATGTGAAACTAAGAGAGTTAAATATTTTATTAAAGTTAAATGACGGTAATATTTTACTTGGTTCACAGAATTGGATGAAATCCGAGCCCTTCCAACGCCCTACTATTGCAGGTGAGCCGAAAATCAATTTAGGTAACAAATAGTCCCTTTTCACTAATGATATGTGTTAATGGAATATCCCATTTGTCGGGTTTGAAATGAGATTGAATACGTTGCGCATTATAAATGATTCCGATTCGTAAAGGGATATCCTCGGTTAATAATCGGTCGAAGTAACCGTATCCCCAGCCAATCCGATTGCCATGGGGATCAACCCCCAATGCTGGAACCAAACAAATATCCAATTTGGGGCGCGTTTTAAAGGTGCGGATGGGCTCTGGGATATTAAATTTGTTAATGCTTAAAGGTGATATAAATGGGCCCCATTGATACTGACACTCCTCTTTTACAAATACAGGTAATGCCAATTGCTTTTTGTATGGCGCTAATACGGGCCATATATTTGGTTCATTTTTTATGGGATAAAAACTGCCCATTAAATTGAAATCTTGATGATTTAAAAATGTTTTTAAATGGAACTGTATTTGTAAGGAATGCTTTTGTTGATTGGCGAGATCGAGCTGATTGTAGATGTTAATTTGCTGTTCGCGAAGTTTTTTTTTGGGTAAAGCATTAACCATGATTCTTTAGATCCAACTCATCTTTTAATTTTTCAGCGTGATAACAATCTGAAGGGCTCATGTCAGTTATTATTTCTGTGAAGATGGTTAACTTTCTTTTTGAATTAAATGTATTGTTAATTTTTATTAGTTTATTTAATTGCCAGGCCGTAGATATGTCTAGTAGTAACGGTTTATCGAGCATAATTTCTTGTTGATTTTTGTTGTAGATTAATTTGATATGGCGTGGATTGCTATAAAACGAAGTTTCTTTTTGTAATGGCCCTGTGCCGTTTTCTTGAAATAACATTATTGAATCTAGCAATTTCAGTAACTCTCTGCTGTAATGATCTGTTTTTTTTTCGGCATGGTTTTCAATATACTTACAAAATAATAGCTGCTGTGCTTTTGGAATAGATCGAATAAACCATGGTTTTTTACCTTGGCTTATTATTGTCCAGGTTCTAAGGTTAATTGAGTAGTATTTATAGCGATTATTTTTTTCTACAGCGCAAATAAGCTCTTCAATTGATTTGTGTTTGATATTTAACAAACGATACATCCCTTTTTTTTGGCCTAAAGCATTGATGATTGTATGCTCAATATCGACGATTTTTTTACTAAATGGGTCACAGTTAGAATCGCAGAAAGCAATGTTCTTTTTAAATGACATATTAAAGATAACCTTTATTTTAATGTTTTTTAGTAATTAATAACGTTATTTTTGGTTTTTTACAATTTAGGAGTCAGGATAACGAATTTTATTGGGGGTGGTTTTCTTGAAATTTTCTGGGCTATTGTGTTTTGTAAGGGGCATTTGTAAACTGAAAATATGACTTTAATGCTTAAAAAAAATGAGGCTTTTCCTCAAAAACGACCTGTTGTATTGGCCATCTTGGATGGGGTGGGATTGGCCGCTCCTAGCGAAAAAAATGCGGTGCATTTGGCGAAAACCCCGACACTTGATCGATTATTACAAGGGCCATTATTTAGAACTTTAAAAGCCCATGGGACGGCCGTTGGGATGCCAACAGATGATGATATGGGTAATTCGGAGGTTGGCCACAATGCGTTGGGGGCGGGACGTGTATTTGCCCAAGGTGCGAGCTTGGTGAATCAAGCGGTTGAATCCAAGCGTATGTTCGAAACCGAGTTGTGGCGACAATTGGTTGGTCGAGTGATTACCAATCAGTCTGCATTTCATATTATCTCCTTATTATCGGATGGAAATGTTCATTCTCATAAAAATCATTTGAAGGCCATGCTTGATGAATTATCACGTGATCATGTTCAAAAAGTTAGGCTTCATATTCTGTTGGATGGTCGTGATGTGCCTGCTCGATCATCGCTAGGGTATGTTGAAGAATGTGAAACGTGGCTTCAACAAATTAATCAATCTTCACAACGTGATTATAAAATTGCTTCGGGTGGCGGGCGTATGCTAATTACAATGGATCGCTACGGTGCCGAGTGGGGAATGGTTGAGCGTGGATGGCATACCCATGTTTTGGGTAATGGCCCTCGTTTTGCGAGTGCTAGTGCTGCAATTGCCGCGGCTTATGAGGATCCAGAATTAATTGATCAATATATTCCCCCGTTTGTGATTGAAGATGGTGATGTGCCACTGGGCCCAATTCAAGATGGTGATTCTGTTGTTTTGGCTAATTTTAGAGGGGATAGAGCCATTGAAATATCTCAAGCATTTGACGATGATCAGTTTATTCATTTTGATCGCTTAAGGCGACCGGATGTCTTATATGCTGGCATGATGCAGTATGATGGGGATTTGAATATACCCAAAAATTATTTAGTAGCTCCCCCTCAAATTGATGGTTCAGTTGCCGAGTATATGTGCGCAAATGGTTTGAGGACATTGGCCATTTCCGAAACCCAAAAATACGGTCATGTGACCTTTTTTTGGAATGGAAATAAATCAGAAAAAATTAGTGAGTCATTGGAAGAGTATGTCGAGATTCCATCGGATACCATTCCATTTAATCAAGCCCCTGCGATGAAGGCCAAAGAAATAACGGATGTTGTTTGTAAACAAATAAGTGACTTTGATTTTATTCGGATTAATTATCCCAATGGTGATATGGTGGGGCATACAGGTGACCTAAATGCCGTGATTGAATCAATGGAAGCGGTGGATGAATGCATTCAACGGCTTGAAGAAGCGGTTAAAAGTGTGGGTGGTATTTTGGTTATTTTGGCGGATCATGGGAATGCTGATGATATGTCAAAAACAGCGCACACTTTGAACCCAGTTCCATTTGTGATTATTGATGATTCAGCGAATTACACTCTGGCTGAGTTGGATACGGCAGGTTTGGCAAATGTTGCAGCAACACTATGTAACTTATTGGGCTATGAATCACCCAAAGGGTATGATGCATCTTTAATTCAATGCTGACCCATGAGGGCTATGATTCTTTTCGTAAGTTAAATTTTAGTTTTTAGCCATATTTTTGTTATATTTGATTTATGCCGTACTTACTTTGGTTTTTCTTTGTTTTATTTTTTATTTCAGGATGTTCGAAACCGATAGATTCATTGAAAGGACGTCCTAGGGTTGCGCTTGTTAATGTGAATTATGATGCGAATTTCTATTTATTTAAACCATCATTTGGGGTAACCACCGAAATATATGCTCCTTTTTCGGGCAAGTCAGAGCAGATGGTTATGCATGAAACAATGTTAAATGAATTTGTTATAGATCTCATGCGTAGCACTAAAGCTAAGGCGAATCTGTCCATTGTTCGCCCCCTAAAATTGTTAAATACATCGTTAATGCAAGATGCTTCCAACGAGATTGTTTACGAATATATGTTGGATCCTTATGACCCCATTGATATTAACGATACGGTGTTTATGGCCGGGCTAGCACGTTTGCTGGATGTGGATGCTGTCATGCAACTAAATATCGGATTTGCTGTTTATTTGGATGAAAAAACATTGTGGGAAGAATATAATGATCCTTATGCTGAAACACTTACTGTTTATCGAATGCAACTTAAACAGGGGCATGAAACTAGCCAATTAAGAACAACTGTTCAAATGGTGGTTGTGGACCAATTTGGTTCTAAAATTTATGATGAGACACGATTTGTTATTACTGACTCGGATCAAATTATAATTGATGATCGTGATCTGAATTTTGATGGAGGGGTATCCCCCAAATTATTGGAAATGGGCCTCCAGGATTGGTTACAAGATTGGGTGGATTATTTGCCTCAAGTTGACACTTAACTGTTGGATTCCCAAGGCAGAAAAATCTGCCGGTCGGTAAATTGGATACCAATGTTTACCATAGGTGTACCAAAGGTGCCTGTAGGGTAAGTTAGCGACCCGGTATTTATTTCAAGGCCCATATTCGGTGTTAGATAATAAATAAGCCCCATATGGCCCTCAAGCATAAATCCGCCGCCAGCATCTAATCCTCCCCCACCGCCAGATCCCATGAAAAGTCTGAAATTTAAAGCAAGCTTTGGATGAATCGGGATTTCTTGGCCCAAGCCAAATGCGGCGAAGCCATAGCCGCCCCGTTCGCCATTGACGGCACCCGAAATGGCCAATATAAAACATTGATGTTCATTAAAAAATGTATCAAATTGATAACCAAAAACAGAGGCAAGGCCTTTATCTGTTTCTAAATAAGTTTCGTAAATGATGTGTTCTTTTACCTTTCGTGTTTTTAAGTTACTAATGTCTGCCTGGGTTAAGGGGGCTGCAATTAATAAGGTGCTAAGCATAAGCCATAAAAAAACTTTCATTCTAAATTTTCCTTTCTAATAAACGCCAAGAATTAAAGTTGATACTAATTCCAATACTCATGCTGGAAATATTTCCGTTAATAAATTGCATGTAGCCAATTTCAGTCATGATAAACGTGGTTGACGATATTTTTTTGCCAAAACCCAGCGTTGGATGAATTATAAATCCGCCGCCTTGTGGTGCAGAGCCTCCACCTCCCGCTCCGGTAAACACGCGAAGGTCAACAATAGTGTCCAGTGGGCCTCGCATAAATTGACCAATAAAAATCCCGCCTTCTAAGTAACCGGATCGTTCACCAAACAATGCACCGTAAACGGCTTCAGCACTATACGTATGCTTGGTTAAAAATTTTCGCTGTTTTGCACCGTAGAGCTGAATCGTTTCCGTATTAGAAATGTGATAGCTTTTAAATTCAGTTGTTATAATTTTTCGGTGTTTTTCGAAGCTCGTTAGGGCATTGGGGTAGGCGGTGATTGTATAATAAAGTACGATACACAATATGGATATTATGGGGGATTTCATATAATTAATAATTTAAAGTTTCTTTGATTCATTGTCAAAGATCCTGCTTGAACCTTGTAGGAAGTCGTGTCTGCTGCTACTATTTTCATATGTCAGTATCGGACAAAGTTTTAGATTTATCGGATGCATCAAAACCACTTCGTTTACCATTGTGGTTAAAGCAATCCAAAACAAAATCAAATGCGACCAAAAATTTATCAAAATGGCTTGAAAAGGAAGTTCCTAATTCTATTTGCCAAGAGGCAAAATGCCCGAATCGAGGCGAATGCTTTTCCAAGGGTGTATTAACGTTTTTAATTTTAGGAACAGTGTGTACTCGAAATTGTGCTTTTTGTTCCGTTCGTCATGGTCGGCCAATGCCGCCAGATTTGGCTGAATTAAATCAAATCCTACATGCAATAGAAAAATTAAATTTACGTTTTGTTGTTTTAACATCCCCCAATCGAGATGACTTGGTGGATGGTGGGGCGCATCATTATGCAACGATTGTGTCGACTATTCATCGCAATCATCCGACGGTAAAAGTCGAAGTGCTGATTCCTGATTTTCAAGGCAAAACACAAGATTTAGATATTGTTTTATCTGCAAATCCAGATGTTTTAAATCACAATATTGAAACTGTCCCATCACTTTACCGTAGTATTCGAAAAGGGTCGCTTTATAATCGTTCCTTGGATGTTTTAAGTTATGTTAAAGAAAAGAAACCTTCAATGTTAACTAAGACAGGCATCATGTTGGGACTGGGTGAAACGCATGATGAGC